>JBAYGM010000051.1:0-7746 GCA_041666705.1 Candidatus Altimarinota bacterium
ATTTCTGAACAACATAATCAAGAACGCGATCGCGCTGATCATCCGAAAAATCAATATCAATATCAGGCATACTGATTCTTTCCGGGTTCAAAAAGCGTTCAAAGATAAGGTTATATTTCAACGGATCAATTTCCGTTATATCAAGCGTATAAGCGATAACAGATCCTGCGGCGCTTCCACGGCCCGGACCAACAACAATTCCATTGTCTTTTGCGAATTTCACAAAATCATGAACAATCAAAAAGTACGCGTCAAAGCCCATTTGATGAACGATTCCAAGCTCATATTCAAGCCTTTCCTGCGCTTCTTTTAACTGTGCGCCTTCGTATTTTGTCACAATTCCTTCACGACACAATCCTGCCAAATATTCATCCGCGGGAATATTATTTGGCGTATTAAAAACAGGCAAAAGATCTTGATGAAGCGGGATTTCTAAATTGCACATTTCAGCTATTTTAAGCGTATTTTCAATTGCACCCGGGACATGCCCAAAAACCTTAATCATTTCTTCGGGTGATCGAAGCGAATAATCGCCCGTATATCTCATGCGTGATTCGTCCTTGATAGTTGTTTGCGTTTGTATGGAAATCAAAACATCATGCGCATCCGCATCATTTGCATCTACATAATGCACGTCATTTGTCGCAACAAGGCCGACTCCCGTCTTCCCACCAAGTTCAATCAAAGCATTATTAACTTTATCCTGAATCTCAATCAAAGGATGATCCTGCAACTCAAGAAAAAACTTATCTTTTCCAAAAACATCAGTATATTTTTGTAGAACTTTTTCAGTTGCGTTCATATCGCCATTCACGGCAGTTCTTGCAATTTCCCCAACAAGACATCCACTCATGCCAATCAAACCTTCTTTATGCGCATTCAAAAGCCCCAAATCAATTCTCGGCTTATAATAATAACCTTCAAGATGCGCCTTCGTAACAAGGGTTATTAGGTTTTTATATCCAACGAAGTCCGTTGCTAAAAGCGTCAGATGAAAAGGTCTCACATCAACTCCGGGAGTTTTATCAAAACGCGTTCGAGTTGCGATATAAGTTTCACATCCAACAATCGGCTTTATGCCGTGTTTTTTTGCAGCTTTAAAAAACTCAATTGCACCATGCATAACACCATGATCCGTCAAAGCAAGCGCCGGCGAACCCTGCGATTTTGCGCGTTTCACAAGCGATTCCGGCGAAGCAAGCCCATCAAGCAAGCTGTAATATGAGTGTACGTGTAAGTGGACGAATGACATCAGGAGTACTATACCCAAAAATAAAGTTGCAGGCAATTTTTCAGTCGCATTTTTCTCATATACAAAAATCAATTTTCATGATCACGTACCCAAACTAAAATTGACATACAAAAGCTTTTGTTTAAAATAGCAGTCATGACTTCAATATTTGACGCATTACAGGCGGATTACACACGCATTGCAGAAGACGAAATAGACGCAATACAAAAGGCGGAAAAAGATAAAGCCGCATCAGCTAAGGTACTTTTAAAAGACATCTCGAATCGAGCCGAGATAGTAAGTCTTGCGGTTAAGAGCGTTATAGATGATTTATGGTCCGGTAAAGCTGAGCGTTTGAACGTTAGATTTTTAATACGCGAAAGAGTTAAGCAAATCCTAAGAGATCAAGGAGTGATGAGACAAATGAATACAAAAAATCATCATCCAACTAAAGGAATGACTCCTCAAACGCAAGCTGCAAGAAATGAAAGTTTAAATGCTGCTTTGATCGCAGCAAGAAAAAATGAAAAAGTAAGAGAAAAAATTTTAGAACTGGTTGCAACTTGCCTTGAAGCAAGGTTCCCGCTAGATATGTTTAATATGGAAGATCAAAGATTTGGAGCGATTGCGATAGAAGAAGGCGATTTGGGGGGGGGGGCAAGAGTATCACAGGAAGAAATTGGGAAGTTGCGAAAAAATGGAGAGTTAGAATGGCAACAAATGAATGATTTGGCTAATAACTTTTTGATATGGTTTGCAAAAAATATTAGCGACAAAGTCGAACCAAAATGTAAAAATCAAGAAATATTATTAGTTGCTTATTTATATTTATTTCATGGGCTTGATGCGCAAAGAGTAGTGGAAAAGATGGAAAGATTAAAAGAAGATGACTTAAAAGACGTAAAAAAAGTTCAAAGCAAACGAGAAAGGGATATCAGAAAAAGAAGAATTGAGGATGTGTATTCCGAAATCTTATGTCCGGAAAAAGTTGAACAATTTTATACGCAATTAAAATCAGCACTTGAGCAAAAAGGACCAAGTATGCTCGATGAATATTTAAGGCAAGCGTCTTTCAACGATTATAGGGACAGAGATGTTGTTGGAAGCTATGAGAGAGTAAAAGAAGCAAGGGAGCAATATTTTAAAGAGGATATAACAAAAACTCAAAAAAGAAAATGCACCAGAAGCGCATACAGCAGAGATTTATTTGAACTTGAGAAAAAAGCGGCAGGTTTTGCGGCAACTCATTATGAAAGATGCCTGCAAGAAGCAGACGTTATATTGCTTCAAAGAGGAGATGTTTCAGCAAGAAATAGAGTTATGGCCTCTATTTTCAGGTTGGTATCATCAGCTTTAAATAGAGGTAAAGCAAAATATCGTATCAGTAAGGCTGCATTATTTTCCGAGGATTCAAGCGATGTCGAGGGTGAGGCGCTATTGGATGTTTTGGAAAAATTACCGATGTGCGATCCAATGAGATCAAAACTTACAACATATGTTGGAGGATATGTGGATAATAGATCAAGAAGATATATTGAAACATTAGACGCAATTAGAAGCCCATCTCATGTGATAGAGACTAAAAGTAAAATCTGGGCATTTGAGCCGTGGAGTATCGATAGAATTGTTGATCAATTCCATTTACCGGAACAAGTTGTACGCGCAATTCTCGAACAAAACCCAGGCAAAAGAAGCAGGGATCTAATTGAAGGCGTGCCTATCGAAATTATCGAAAAAATCAGAGAAAAACATACAGGCAAGCCTGACTATGTAATAGCCGCAATGTGTCACTGTAGCCTTGAAATGATACAAGACATAAGAAGAGGAATGGCGTTTGTTCATTCGGGGCGTGTTTCATTGGACGCTCCGGTTGATAATGATCCTGATGCTGATAAAGTTGGAGATTTTTTGCCGGAAGCTATGGTAGAGGCATGCCAAGATATAGTTGCAGACGCATCACAAAGAAACCAATTCGTTGAAAAAGCATTAAAACTTTTGTCTCCAAATGATGCTAGATTTTTGCGACAACGATTAATTGAAGGAATGACACTGGAAGCTATGAGCGAAGAGAGGGGCTTAACAAGAGAAAGAATAAGACAAATCGAAGCTAAATTACTTAAAGAAATACGAGATAGAGCCGCAGGAAAAGGGAAGCTTGTAGCCGCACCGAAAAGAGAGTGTCTTTTATTGGATGGGGATGTGATTATTGTTAAAGATGAAAAGGCCTTTGAAGACTGGTGTAACGGGAAATATAAATCAACAGAAACGAGACAATGGAGATCAGCATCTGATTCAATAGTAATGACAGATCAACATAAACATTGGTTAAGATTAAATCTTGGGATGGGCGATAATGGCATAAGATATAAAGCGGATGAAATAGCAAGAATGCTCTTTAAAGATCAAGAAAAGTCAGCAACGGGAGTAATAAGCCGCGTACTTCATAATGCAAAAACGAGATTAAAACAAGAGCTAGCAAAACTTAAACAACAAGGAAGGGAGTTATTTATAGAAAGTTACCCGGCAAAAGCAGCATACAATCAAGTTGCTGAGCTTCTTCAAAGCGCATACGAAACAATTTAATTCTGGTGCCGGGGAAGAGACTTGAACTCTTACAGGTGTTACCCCACTGGCTTCTAAGGCCAGCGCGTCTGCCATTTCGCCACCCCGGCGATAGGTTTAAAATACCACAAAACCTCCGAAATCAAAACCCCTTGACAAACTCTTCCAATTCACCTATAATTCATTCCTTTAACGCTTTTGACAACATTTTTGCATCAAAATCAAATATCTGGCTTGACACTCAAATCGAACGCGAATATGTTGATACAGCAAATAAATAACTATTAAAAAATATATGGACACAACAACTCAAAACAGCAATCTCGACCTCCCAAAAGTATTGGAAGAAATCTTCATGGTTTTAACCGGTAAAGAAAAAGAAGTCATGACAAAAAGATTTGGACTTGATAGCAAGCCAAGGCAAACTCTTGAAAAAATTGGCCAAAAATTCTCAGTCACTCGTGAAAGAATCCGCCAAATCGAAAAAATTGCTCTTACAAAACTCAAAAGAACATCCACAAACACACATTTGATTGTTGTAAATGAAATTGCAACCGAGCTCGTAAAAGCAGCCGGCGGCGTTATGCTTGAATCAACGCTTATTACAGAAGTTTTAAGCAGAATCGCATCGACTCACGATGTTGACGCTCAGATTACAAAACTCGCGCTCAGCATCAATCAATATCTTTCCATTACAGAACGCAATAACTTTATTCACACATTCTGGAGACAAAACAGCATTGAAGAAAAGGCTGTTTTTGAAATCGCGGAAGAAGGCGTGAAAGTTCTTACAAAGAAAAATTCAGTTATGTCCGAAGAAGAACTCGCAAACCAAATTAAATTGAATCTTGGTGAAAAAGCCAAATCCTATCAAAACGGTCTTATCATCAATTCTCTTACTGTTGATAAAAGATTCAAGAAAGTTAAGGATGGTTTTGGCCTTATGACATGGAGACAAATCAATCCAAAATCAATTCGCGATAAAGCTTATATCATTTTGAAGAAAGCTGAAAAGCCAATGCACTTCGCCGAAATCGCAACAGAAATTACAAAAACTCATTTTGATAACAAGCATGTTACGGTCCAAGCTGTTCACAACGAACTTATTCGATACGATCAGTTTGTTCTTGTTGGACGCGGTCTTTATGCTCTTAAAGAATGGGGTTATAGAAAAGGCACAGTTGCAGACGTTATTGAAGGTCTTCTTCGCAAGAAAAGTCCTATGTCAAAACAAGAAATAATTGTTGCCGTTTTAAAAGAAAGACATGTCAAAAAAGGTACAATTTCTCTTAATCTTCAAAAGAACGACAAATTTGTCAGAGTCGGTCGCGCGGTGTATTCTTTGAATGAGAAGTAACACGCCATGCGCGAATCCGCTTCGGTCGCCAGCGCAAATATAAACAAAACTATGTCTGACTGCATCTTTTGTAAAATAATCGCAAAACAAATTCCAAGCGAATTCATTTATGAAGACGATCTTTGCGTTGCTTTTAAGGATATCAACCCAAAAGCAAAGTATCACTTTTTAATTGTGCCAAAAGCACATATTCCAGCGGTTTCAGATATTGAAGAATCAAATTCCGCTTTAATGGGACATCTGATTTTTGTCGCCAAAAAACTTGGTCTGGAAAAGAACCTTGCACATTATAAGCTTCAATTTAACGTCGGCAGGGGAGCCGGCCAAGAAGTTTTCCATATTCATCTTCATTTGATGAGCGATGCGACTTAAGATTTCACTTTCATAGAAAAATCCATAGGTTTTGCGCCCATGGTAAGCTCACCAACCGAAATAATATCAACTCCTGTTTTTGCGTATTCCAAAACGTTTTCAAGGTTTATTCCGCCAGAAGCTTCAACTAAAAATTCCTCATTTCCATACTTCTCAATAAATTCTTTTATTTTCGCAGGCGCCATATTATCAAGCATAACAACAAACCGCATTTCTTTATCCCCAATTTTCTTTATTGCTTCAGCGGCCTTTACCCCCATTTCCACATTTTCAACTTCAATTTCGATGAATCTCGCACGAGTTTTTATTGCCGCCGCATAAGCGCCATTTAAAGCAGCTTCAACGGTAATGCCGGGCAAATTCAAATGCGTATCTTTAATCAAAATCGCATCTTCCAAATTCAGTCTGTGAGTTCCTGCGCCACCAATCGCGCACGCTCGCTTATCAAGCAATCCCCACAAAGTCTTCCTTGTAGGCGTGATTAAAACATCCGGCGCTTTATCAACAAATCTTCGAGTCAAAGTTGCAATTCCGCTCATCCTTTGAAGCAAATTCAAAACCGTTCTTTCAACCTTCAAAATATCCTGCGCATTACCATTCAAAGTCATAACAGTTTCACCGGTCATAACCAAATCGCCATCATTTTTCAAAAATTCAATTTCAATTTCACCTATTCTCGGCCTAAAATTAAGATCACTATCGCACAAAAAATATTTTATTTCCTGCACGCCGGCCAAAATTCCATCTGATTTCGCAATAATTTGATATGGATATCTCATTTCCACAGGAACAACAGCCGCACTCGTTATATCTCCTTTTTCACCAAGATCTTTTTCCAATTCCAAAAACGTATATCTAAAAATCCACTGTTTATAAGTCGCATTTTCCGGCGTCAAAATCTCGCCCATATTATGCGTTTTTTTCGCCATCTCAACTCTATTTTTGTCATTTATCATTTGTAAGTTTTGGGTCTTATTTGGAGTGACTTGGAACGAATTGGTGTGACTTGGTGTGACATTAACTCATACATGCGGTCAAACGCCTTCCTCGCTTTCTTCGCAACCTTCTCATCAACTTTCACCTCATACTGATTATACCTCAAAGAACTTAAAACTCTTTCAAGTGTAATTTTCTTCATGTCATAACAAAGATTACAAACCGTAAAAAACTCTTTTTCAGGCGCATCTTCTTTCATTTTATTTATCATTCCGCACTCAGTCACAACAATAAACTTTTTTGATTTATCGTTTCTCGCAAATTCAGCCATTTTGCTTGTGCTTCCAATAAAATCCGCCATTTCAAGCACGTTCGTTGCGCATTCCGGATGAATGATCAGTTTTGCACCCGGATTATCTTTTTTAGCTTTTTTAAGCATCGCAGGAGTTATATTCTGGTGAATAGGGCAAACTCCTTCCCATGCAATAATTTTCTTATCTTTAACCTGTCCGGCAACGAATTTCGCAAGATTTTTATCCGGCAACATAATCACTTCTTTATTCGGCAAAGCTTTAACGATCTGGATAGCATTTGAAGAAGTGCAAATCGTATCGCATTCAGCCTTAACCTCAGCCGTTGAATTGATATAACAAACAGTCGCCGCCTTCGGATATTTCTTTTTAAATTCTCGCAGTCCCTTAACCTCAACTGTTTCCGCAAGCGCGCATCCGGCGTCCAAAGCTGGGATATAAACTTTTTTATTCGGATTCAAAATTGCAGCACTTTCCGCCATAAAATTCACTCCGCAAAAAATAATATTTTTTGCCTTGCTCTTAATAGCTAAGTCGCACAGATTCAAAGAATCACCAATCGCATCCGCAACATGATAAATTTCCGGCCTTTGATAATTATGCGCCAAAATAATGGCTTTCTTTTTCTTTTTTAAAGCCAAAATCTCCTTAATCAAAGTTTTCTGACCAATAGTTAATTTCATAGCGGTAAAATTGTATCAAAATTTAGCGATTCTGTCGCGTCTAAATCGCAATCCCGTGAACAAATCTAAGCCACAAACTCTTAAGCATTTCAAATGTGGCAGTAACGAGTGAAGAGAGTATATCGTTTAATTCGTGAATTTTCGCAATAATATTATTCATTTCATAATAATTTGCAGGTCCAAAATATCTCATGCTTTTTGCCTTAGATTTAAGCTCTTCAACCTCTTTTTCAATTTCAGTTGAAATATCGGCTTTCATGCGTCTTTCTGAAGGTAAATTCGCAAGTAATTTAG
>JBAYGM010000052.1:0-7604 GCA_041666705.1 Candidatus Altimarinota bacterium
TCTATTTTGGCCGCTACTTCTATTCCTAAGAATTGGCTCATTTAAGCCTTCGCACTCATCCAGACCTTCTTCGTCCGGATCTTGCACGTATAAGTCGTCTAATGACATGCTTTATTTTTTGAATTGGAGCGTTAATCTAGCATGAAAAACTGTAGTTTGTCAAACATAATGGTTGACAAACCCCTCTTAATCTGTTATTTTATCCTCTATGCAAAATTCTTTGCTGGAACATTATTTGGACGATATACCTGATGCCATAAACAGAGGGCACCTGGTTCAATATCCTGTTGAACATGTCGTTATGGGCTATGGCCATGAACACGCATTGACTCCTTGGAATAGCCGCTTATTGCGCCCTTTGGCTGTGAAAATCCTTAAAAGATTTGATGGCATCTCCGAGATCCTTGAATTTGGAGCTGGGAGTGGACCTGCATCCGCCCTCATGAGTTACCTTGCCCCGAATGCCAAAATAACAACTGCGGGAGGATTAAGTCCAATAAACCCATATCTGCGTTATTTGAAGCCTTTATTAGAATGGAACGGCAATGAAGCGCGAGCCGCAAATACTTTAGCCAGAAACATGCGATATGCACTTTCTGCCGCAGGTTTAAGCAACAAGTTCCAAGAGCTAAGAACTTCTCCTGAATTCGTCAGTGAACTCGATGTTTTGCTACAACTCCAACGCGAATTTGGCTTAAGAATATTTGAAGCGTTAGATCATGACAAACCTTTTATTCATGAGCAAATAGTTGATACTTATCCTTTCGGAACGCACCCGCTTGAACCCGGAAAGTTTGATTTTATTTATGATAGACAAGGGCCACATTGGCATACTCTGCGAGGAAGACCTGAAATGTTTGCAAAAACTTGCGGACTTTTGAGTCCTATTGGAGCGTTTATGACCGACTCTCATAATACCGAACAGCTTGAAACGGATGATAGGCAAATCGTTGTAACAACAACACATGGTGCTCTGGTTATTAAAAGAGCAAATCCAAATGCAGAACTTTTCGCAGAACTTGCGCTTGAAGAGTAAAAATATATAAATTTCAGCCTGTGCTATAATTTATTCATGCAACTTCGCGAAGGTGAACAAATTTTGCGCACGTATCATCATCATGTTTTGCCGATGGTTTTTCAAATCATCAAAGCTTCGCTTGGAAGTGCACCGTTTTTTGCAATTATTTATTTTGCAAGAAACAGCATGTCCATGGGCGGTCTTAGCATTGCTCTTGGCGTTATAATCGGGATTTTTGGAATTCTGATTTTGCATATATTTGTTGATGACAGGCTCGACAGATTGGTCATTACAAATAAAAGAATAGTTATGATTGATTGGAAAATGATTATCCTTAAAGTCGAAAATGAGGTTGATATACACGACATACAAGAAGTTAAACTGACTTCACGCGGGATATTATCCAGCTTTAGAATTTTTGATTATGGAATTTGCACAATCGAAACGGCTTCGCACGATTTATCGATTTGTTTTATTGACGCACCGCATCCAGCTCAAATCCGTGATTTCATTTTTTCGTTAAAAAAAGTATAATTTCAATATGATAAAAAGGGACGCGGAAAATAAGCCTAAGAAAACCTCGACGCCTATTTCGCCATTTTCGGAAAATGACCCAACTGTTGCAAAGCTTGAAGTTACATTAAGGCCAAAAAAATTGAGCGAATATATCGGCCAAATGGAGGCAAAAAAGAATTTGATTGTTTTTATTGAAGCCACAAAAAAACGCAAAGAACCGCTTGAACATATTTTGATTCACAGTCCCGCGGGTCTTGGAAAAACAACTTTAGCAAATATTATTGCGAATGAAATTGGTGTAAACATAAAAACGACTTCCGGACCTGTGCTTGAAAAACAAGGTGATTTGGCCGCATTGCTCACAAATTTACAAGAAGGCGATGTGCTTTTTATCGATGAAATTCATAGACTTCGCCCTGCGGTTGAAGAAATTTTATATAGTGCCATGGAAGATTTTGCACTCGATTTGATGCTTGGAAAAGGTCCGTCTGCGAAAACCATGAGGCTAACTCTGCCGAAATTTACTTTAATTGGAGCGACGACAAAAATAAGCATGTTAAGCTCCCCTCTCCGCGATCGTTTTGGGCATAACTTTAAATTAAACTTTTATACAGCTGATGAAATAAAACAGATTATTTTAAGATCTGCAAAAATTCTTGGATGCAAAGTTAATGATGATGCGGCGGAAAAACTTGCAAAGTGCTCAAGGCAAACACCAAGAATCGCGAACAGGCTTCTTCGCAGAATCCGTGATTTTGCTGATTATGAAGGCAAAACAGAAGTGACATATAGCCTTGTTGAAACGAGCTTAATGGCGCTTGGAGTTGATGCGCTTGGACTTGATGAAACCGATCGAAATTTGATTCGAGTTGTAATTGAAAAATTCCGCGGCGGACCGGTTGGATTAAATACATTATCTGCGGCAACATCAGAAGAAGAAGCCACAATTGAAGAAGTTTATGAACCATTTTTGATGCAACTTGGATTTTTGGAAAGAACCCCTCGTGGAAGAATCGCGACAGAAAACGCATATAATCATCTTGGAATAAAATGTTTAAGGACAAACGAAAATCAGACCTTATCGCTATAGGTCTATATATTTTGGCGATAATTTTACTTGGTGTCGGGTATTTTTCACTGAACACAAAAACGCCATCACCAAAGCCAAATGTGCCGATTATTGAAATGACAACTGTTCGAGGAACGATAAAATCAATTGGCGTAAATTTGAAGCATATTGCCAGCCATATCCTTTCAATGGACGATGGAAATATTGTTATTTTGGACGCCAATGGAAATGATTTGACTGAATATGAAGGCAAAAAAGTCGACGTTGAAGGAAGGTTTGAAAAAAGAACCAATGAAAAAGAAATCTTTATAGTAAGCGACGTCGATTTGGTTGATGAGAGTGAAAATTCAACAAATCCTGACGCGAATAAAACTTTGCTTTGGAGAAATTTTGAAAGTGCGGATATTGGAGTTTCGTTTAAATATAGAGAAGATTTTGCTGTTGAGACAGCAAGTAGATCTATAACCGTGAAAATGCCGGTTAAAATTCCTGAAACCGGAAAAATGGTCACTGAACCAGAGCAAGTTACAATAAAACCCGTCGCACCGAAATTTGATTTGATCGATTTCGTGATTATTTATAAAAACAACATGTCTCTTGATGAATATATTGCGAACTTGAAAGATCCGAGCATACAAAAAAGCAAAATCAGCACTGATGGCACCACGGCTTATAAAAGAACTCTTCCGGACGGCAAAGTTGAATTTTATGCGGCACGCGAAAGTAAAATGATTTATAAAATCTCATATACTCCAAGTGAAAAGAAGTTTTATGATCCAAATTTAAATATTTTCTACGAAATCATTACAGAAATGAAATTTATACCTTTCAGCTTAAAAGGACCATTCACGCAATAAAAAAGTTGCAAAAAAATGTTGACTTTTGATAATTAGCACTCTATAATAAAGAGTGCTAAAAAGGTTCGTTAAAAGCTCGTTCTAGCTTATACAATGCAATCGAAATCCGTAAAGGTAAGATAGTTTAAATTGCATCGGAATTATGCTAGAATATATAGATTTCTTAACAATATACAAAAATGACAGATTTCAACAAATTCGAGAAGTTTACAAAAGAAGCTAAGCAGGCTTTGGTTGTTGCTCAAGAGAAGGCCAAAGAAGCCAAGCTTACCTATATTGGCACCGAACATGTTTTGATTGGGATTCTATCTCAGCAAAATTCGCTTGGTAGCTCCATACTCATGAACTTTGGAGTAACACTCGAAAATGTGAATTTGGTTTTGCAATCAGTTGAGCGTTCAGGAATGCAAAAAACAAGCGATCGTGGCCCTGCCGGACTCAGCGGTTTTGCAAAAAGAGTTATTGAAGATGCGGCAAAATGTGCGGAAGGTTATGGTCACCAATTTGTCGGTACCGAACATTTACTTTTTGCTCTTGTTTCTCAAGAAAATACAGCCGCGACGGTTATTCTTGAAAATATGAAAATCAATCCAAAAAACATTCGCGAACAAATTACGGAAATCTTTGAAAGAAGCAAAGAAAATATGAAAGAAATGTCCACAAATACAAACATGGGCGGCATGAACCCAATTGAATTCCTTTTAAACGGACTTCAAGGCGTTCTTGTGAATAATATGAATACAAATAAGGATCAGTATAAAGACGCCTATAAACACAAAAAACAAGCTAGTGGCGGACAAAAGGCTTCAAAAACCCCTGCTCTTGATTACTTCACAACTGACTTAGTTGAAGAAGCACGTGCTAAAAAGCTTGATCCAGTTATTGGCAGAACAAAAGAAATTCAACGCGTAATAAGCATTATTTGCAGAAAAACAAAAAATAATCCTGTTTTGATTGGTGAACCAGGCGTTGGTAAAACGGCTGTTGTTGAAGGCTTGGCGCAAGCAATCGCAAGCGAACAAGTTCCGGACAACATGCTTAATAAAAAAATATTGTCACTTTCAATGACATCACTTATTGCCGGCACAAAATATAGAGGTGAATTTGAAGAAAGAATTAAACAAGTTTTGGATGAAGCAGCCGGTCAAACAAATATTCTCATTTTTATTGATGAATTACACACTGTCATTGGCGCGGGAAGCGCAGAAGGAAGCCTTGATGCGGCAAATATCTTAAAACCTGCGATGTCGAGAGGCAAAGTCCAGATCATTGGCGCAACCACAACAAATGAATATAGAAAACACGTTGAACACGACCCTGCTCTTGAACGCAGATTCCAAACTGTTATGGTTGAAGAACCAAGCGAAGAAGATTCGTATCAAATGTTGCTCGGGCTCAGACAAGGCCTTGAAGATCATCATAATTTAATTATCACAGATGAAGCTTTGCACGCGGCGGTTACGCTTTCAAAGCGTTATATCATGGACAAATTTTTACCTGATAAAGGTATTGATCTTGTTGATGAAGCAGCATCTTTAAAACGCATGTCGTTTAAAGGAAATCATGACGGCATCAAAAAATTGCAAGATGAATGGAACGCAATTATCAAGCAAAAAGAAGAGGCTGTATCAAGTCAAAATTATGAATTGGCGGCAGAACTTAGGAACAAAGAAGTTGCCATCATGAAACAAATGGAAGAAACGAAAAATGTAAAAATTCCTCGTGAAAAGCGAGATAAAGTTACGGAAGAAGATATCGCAAATGTTGTTTCTGTTATGACCGGAATTCCCGTCACAAGGCTTATCAAAACTGAAGTCGCAAGACTTATGAGCCTTGAAGATGTTTTGCGCAAAAGAATTATTGCCCAAACTGAAGCCGTCGAAGCTATTTCAAAGGCTATCAGAAGGGCACGCGCAGGTTTCTCGGACTTCAATCGTCCAATTGGATCATTTATGTTCCTTGGGCCAACCGGTGTTGGTAAAACAGAACTTGTTAAGGTTCTTGCGGAAGAAGTTTTCAATGATAAAAATGCACTCGTCAAAATCGACATGAGTGAATTCATGGAAAAACATAACACCTCAAGACTTACAGGCACAACCGCAGGTTATGTTGGTTATGACGAAGGTGGACAATTAACAGAAACTGTGAGACGCAAGCCATATTCTGTGATCTTGTTTGATGAAATTGAAAAAGCGCATCCGGATACATTCAACTTGCTTCTTCAGATTCTTGAAGATGGTTCGCTTACAGATGGCAAAGGTCGCAAAGTTGATTTCAAAAATACAATCATCATCATGACTTCGAATATCGGTGCGGAAAAATTGACTGAAAAAGCTGCTCCGCTTGGATTTAGCGTTCGCGGACATGAGCTTGAACAAGCTTATTCGGATTATGATGCTATAAAAGAAGAAATCACGCGTGATTTGAAACGCAAATTTAGACCTGAATTCTTGAACAGACTTGATAAAATCATATTCTTCAAGCCTTTACAGCACGAAGACATCAAGAAAATCGTCACTTTGCACCTTGGATATCTTGAAGAAAGATTGAGCAAAAAAAATCTTAAATTTGAACTTACTCCTGCCAGTTTGGAGGTTTTGGCAAAACTTAGCTATGACCCTCAATATGGCGCAAGACCTGTTCGCAGAACTCTTCGCGATGTCGTTGAGGATCCACTCACACAAGCCTTTCTTGAAGGTAAATTTAAAGAAGGCGACGTGATCAAAATCGTCAAAAAAGGCGAAAGCCAGGTTGAGTTGGAGAGGGCAGATAGAAAAGGTGAAAGTGAGACTGACGCAAACGTTAACACGGCTGAAAAAACTGAAGGACTGAGTGCTGTTACTACTATGTCGGCATCCGCTACGCCTACAAAATCAACGAAGTCTACAAAAAAATCATCAACAAAATCAACGTCTAAGGCAAAATAGTATCAAAATCCCTTGACTCAGCCGTTTCTTACGTCTAATATTGTCCTGCTTTGAAGGGCGTAAGTTTGGTAAAGCAGCGTCCGAATAAGCTTTTATAATTAACATGCTTTGCCGCACATTTTATATATGGGTAAAAGAAAACTGATTGCCGACGAAACAAATATCATGTCGGAGATGCTTAAAACGTTCCCTCTTCCACCTCCACCAAAAAGAGGTTCTTTGATTGAGGGTGTTGTTGTAAACGTATCAAAAAACAAAATTCTTATTGATATCGACGGTATTAGAACCGGCGTCATCACGGGAAAAGAAATTCATGACAGCCTTGATACGGTCAAACACCTTCAAGTTGGAGACAAAGTTTATGTTTATATTATCGAAGAAGAAAACGAAGATGGACTTATGGTCCTTTCTCTCCGCAAAGCAGGTCAGGAACGCATGTGGCAGAAATTCATTGATGCTTATGACAATGCAACAACAATCGACGTCAAAGCAAATGAAGCCAACAAGGGTGGACTTCTTCTTGATATGGATGGAATTAAGGGCTTTATTCCGGTTTCTCAGCTTGCGCCTATGCACTATCCACGCGTTGATGGCGCGGATCCGGGCATGATCCTCACGAGACTTCAGGAACTTATTAAAATTTCTCTTCAAGTTAAAATTATTAACTTGGATAAAGAAAACGGCAAGCTTATTTTGTCTGAAAAAGCCGCATTTGAAGATCAAAGACAAAACGCTCTCGGCAAACTTAATATCGGCGAAAAAGTTAACGGGACAATCAGCGGAATCGTTAAATTCGGTATATTTGTAACATTTGGCGGACTTGAAGGACTTGTCCATATTTCTGAAATCGCTTGGGGACATGTTGATAATCCGGGCAATTATGGCAGACTTGGTGATGTGATCGAAGCTCTTGTTATTGGAATTGAAGGCGACAAAATCTCGTTATCCATGAAACGCCTTACAAAAGATCCATGGCTTGAGGCAACAAAGAAATTCAAAACAGGTCAAATGGTTGATGGTGAAGTTAATCGCATTACTCCATTTGGTGTTTTCGTTAAGCTTGATGAAGAAATCAATGGCTTGATTCACTTTAGCGAATTCGGCGACGAGGCTGCGGCTTCCAAGAAAATGAAAGTCGGCGATAAGGTGAATGCAAAAATCATTGCAATCGATCCTGATGAACACAGAATTGGATTGAGCTTAAAAGAAGACGCAAA
>JBAYGM010000053.1:0-7586 GCA_041666705.1 Candidatus Altimarinota bacterium
AATAAAAAAGAAGAAACGGTCGCAACTCCACTTCAAGCGCCACATTCACACATAACTCCGCCTCAAACACTCAAAAAACCTGTAAACAAAGTCACTCTTGAAGAAGTCATTCCTCCACCAATTATCAGCATGAGCAGACCACACAAAGCTTTAAGTAAACTTGAAATACTCAAGGAAAAGAAGTGCCCTGAGTGCCAAAGCGAAGTTCAAACTGGCGAAGGTTGTCTTTTATGTTTAAATTGCGGTTTCTCTGCATGTGCGGTATAATCGGCCGGCTAACATAAGAAACGTATAAAACGACTATGGCAAACGTAAATCGAGCTCAAAGACAAGACGAGCAAGATACATTTAACGACGATGACATAAATGCCTTATCTGAAGGTAAAGTTGACGCGCAAGATATCTTTGAACAACAAGAATCTTTTACAAGGCAAGTTATCGATATTCGTGAAAGGCTTGAAAAAGCCGATGGCGTTTTAAGCGCACAAGAACAACAAAGATATAAAGACAAACTTTTTGATTTGGAAATGAGTAAAGATAGAAAAGGATTGAAAGCTCTAGACAAAGAAATGGCGGAAACTGTTTCTAATACGCAAAAATTAACTCACAGCTATTTTGAAAAACTGGATACTAATCATGAACTTTTTGGATTAGATAAAGATCGCCACGTCGATACTCTTGCGGAATATAAAGAAGATTTCAAACAACAAGATGTTAAAGGCAAAAAAACGTATTTTAAAGAAGTAGATCAAGAGATAGAAAGCTTGCGAGTGTTGCAGGATAAGCTTGTAAAGCTCGTCGGCAACTCCCCTGCTCACATGGAAGAATTCAGCAAGCTTCGAAGACACGAAAAGCGTGATGAATACCTGCCTGAGCTTGAAACCGTCATGAAACAATATGGAGCTTTCATGAAAAAACTTGAAAGTTCTAATGATTATAATTCTGCGGAACTACGCATGATGGAAACAAGATTTAAAGAATCCTCGGTAGCAGACCAAAAGAAACTTCTTCAAGAATGGGGATTTGAGGGAAAAACCGAAGCCGGAGCCGAAAAAGTCGCAGGAGCAGCACAGGAATTAAAAGCTCAATTTAATTTGTTTTCACCCGCAAGACAGAAAAAATATGACCGCGAATTTGCAGAGGCTAAAACTAAAAGAAAACAAACTGAAATCATTGATACCATGCGCGGAGACTTAAAGCAGGACTACATGAAACGCGTTAACGGAAGCAAATATTTAAGCTCAAGCGAAAAGCAAAAAGCATTGCAAAGCGTTTCGGATAAAAATTTCGATATAAAATTCATTGAACTCTGCCTTTCGTCTTTTGCTCAATGTGAAGCCAAAGTTAAGCAATTTGAAAAAACATACAGCAACGCACCAAAAGAAGTTCAAGACCAATATCATTTTTGGGAAGCGGATTATGAAGAAAAACAAAAAATGATAGCGGAAATAAAAGAACACATGAAAATCGGAAAAGAATTTGAAGCAAAAGTTAAAAAATTCGCAGAAGAAGGACTGGTGGCCAAAAAAACAATGAGTGAAGACAAAGATTATATCGTAAAATGGAGACACAATTTCAGAAAACTTTCTCTCGTTGAAAAGAAAAAATTGCTGCAAAATTCATCCCTAGACGCACCTATCAGAAAACAGGTTTTAGCTGATTTTAGAGCCCTTCCCGAAGCACAAAGAAAACCGTTTGAAAAAGCTTTCATGAAAGGAAATTTAAGAGAAAGATTAAAAATTCTCACGCAATTAAAAGAACAAGGGAACGAAATGATGAAAAACCGCAACGGATTAACCAAGAAAGTTGATGATTTTGAAAAACGCGGATTAATAGCACGTAAATCGGCAGCTGCATATCGAGAATGGATAAAAACTTTATCCGCCGAAGATCTTAAAAAATACGCTAAAAAATCCGAACTCGACGACCCAAGAAGAGTAAAAATGCTCGAATTGTTCGAATCAATGCCAAAAAGCGCGCAAGAAAAAAATAACGCATTCTATGACATGGACCTGAATGAAAGAATCGCGCTCATGAGTAAATTGAAACCGGCAGATACGAAAAAAGTGCTTGAAACTGTAGAAAGCCAAGAAGCCGCAGAAGAGGATGTCATTGATTTCAAAAAACGCGTTGAAATCAAAGCTTTAAGAAAAGTCGCCGATCAATTTAAAGAAAACGGCAATTTGCAGGCGGAAATGCACATGCATCAACAAATTCTTGAATTAAATCCAAAAGACAAACAATCCCTCGCACGCATGCAAGAAATTCAAAAAATGGAAAATCCTTTACTCAAAATGCTTGATGACAAACTGGAGGGGAATGACGAACTGAAAAGACAAGTCGAAGGTTATCAAATAGTCGATATATTCGAAACGTTAATACGAAGAAGCGAGCTTGCAGAAGGCGCAAAAGGCCTTGAAGAAAGAAGCGGAAGATTTAAAGATGGCCGAATGGCGGAATTGAATAAAGAATTAAAAGAACATTCAAAAGGCGAACAAATTCTTGATGAATCAACCGGGCGAGCGATTGACGTTGAAGACCTTGATGTTGATCGAGTTGAAGAAGGAAGCGATAAAGAGCTTGTGAATAAATACGTTGACCTTTTCAGAGAAGAAAGACCAATGAATACTGCAAATCAAAATCAAAGTCGCCTAAGAAGGCTCACAATGCACAAAAGAGACGGACGCGAATTGAAAGGCGATGAAATTAAGCAAAAAAAAGCGGAATTCGAAGATCAATTGGCTCAAAAACTCGGAGTAGGCAAAACCGCACAAGACAGAGAAAACTTGAGAAAAGCAGTCAAAAAAACTCGACATTCAAGGCTTAACACTTACGACATTGCCGCTTAGCTCAGAACCACTATCCAGTTCAACTTTCGCGATAATATAAACGACCACCGCAAATAAAACTATAAAAACGGTTTTTGAAGTTACGTATAAATCAAAATAAGAAAATTCCAACCTCGCAAAATTCTCTGCAAGCAAAAATATAAACTTTGAAATCGCGACACAAATAAGCCCAAAAACAACTCCAAGCGGCACATAAATAACACCTAAAACAAAAGCTATAAAAGAAAAAAGCATAACGGTCGGAATCAAAGGCAAAATAAAAATATTCGCAACAGGCGCAATAACAGAGACCCTGTTAAAATTCATCAAAATCACAGGCAAGGTAAAAAACTGCGACGCAATTGTTGCTAAAAAAATATCTCGAATTCCAAAAAATTCAGGAAATTTTTCGCACACTTTTTGCAAAACCGGCATAAGATAAATGAGGCTTAATGTAGCCAAAAATGACAATTGAAACCCAACATCGGAATTAACAATTTCAGGATTTATAAACGTCATAAAAAACATGGAAGCAAAAATCGCAATTTGAATAAAATTTTTCCTACCTAAAAACAAAGCAAGCATAGAAATTATTCCCATCAAAGAAGCTCGCACAACCGAAGCACTTGCGCCCGCCAAAAACATAAAAAATATCACAAATAAAATTGAAAAAGCAACCTTCAACTTTCTTCCCAAAAACGAAAAAATCGCAAACACGCAAGCAATCACAATCGTTATATTATAGCCGGAAATCGCAATAATATGAGTAAGCCCGATTTTATTGAAATTGCTCAAAATGTCGCTCGGAATTCCCTTTCTTGCCCCAATCAAAAGCGCGGAAACAAAACTTGAATAAGGTTCCGAAAAAATGTTTTCCAGTTTCGAAATAATATAAGCACGAAAAAGTAAAACAGGTCCGGCGCTCCCCTTCTTCAAAACCTTCACATCCGGATAACTCATTATATTAAAATTTCCAATAGTTCCGGTCGCACGAATATAATCACCATGCCCAAATTCACTATGCAAATTTGCCCTTATGGTAAGCAAAAAATCCATTTTATAAACCGAGCCATTATATTCAACCATATCACCGATAATTTTTATCATCGAATATGAATCATAATTAACGATTTCCTCGGAAATAACACCATAAACAACAATATTTTTATTCCCAAAATCAGCCAGTACCAAACCATTATTTTGCGCCAAATAAATCCTCAAAAATCCGCAAACAAAAGCAATAAAAACCATAAAAACAACCCCGACTTTTCTCGTTTTAAAAAACAAATATCCGCACAAAAAAACCAACAAACTCCCCGCGTAAAAACTCGTAGAACAAATGATCCCAATCGCCCACCCCAAGCCCAAAAATACAATTTTTGATACTATCGACATATGGCAGTAGTATCACAAAAACATTAAAATTTTCTTTCAAGTTCATGAACGCCGAATCTAGCGCCTGAGACCATGTTGTCAAAACAAACCAACATCAAACAATTGTAATAAAAAGCCACCAAAAGTATTCTTAAGCTCCGGTTACAAAAAGTTATGTTGCAAAACAGTCTACAGCACATATTGCAGGAAATCGGATTTACCGAAAAAGAAGCGGTAATTTACCTGACTAATTTAAAAATCGGCACAAACAGAGCAAGCGTCATAGCAAACGAATCAAACACACAAAGATCAACCGCCTATTCAATAATCGAGATCCTCAAAAGAAAAGGCTTCCTGATGGAGCTTAAAAAAAATAATTTAAAACTTTACACGGCCACAGATCCAAAAATAATTTTAAATCACTTAAAATACAAACAACTGGATTTTGGCTCAAAAATCGCTTATTTATCAGAAAATATAGGCATTTTTAACAATTTAAAAACAAAGTATCACGTAGCTCCTCAAATAAACTTAATAACCGGCGAAAACGGCATAATTTACGCATATGAAAATATATTAATGGAAAAATCACCGATAAAATCAATTCTATCCGCAGAACCGCCAACTCCAAAAATCAAAAAATACCTCGAAGAATACAATAAAAAACGTATCGCAAAAGGAATTCCTTTAAAAATAATGACTTGTGAGAAAAATGTCGATGAAATGCGGCATTTTTTTATATCCGAACTTTGCGAAATAAAATTTATAGGTAAAAGTTTCATGCCCAATTCAACAATCAACATTTATGGTGATAAAATGTCTATAATATCACACAAAAACGA
Organism: Candidatus Altimarinota bacterium; assembly: GCA_041666705.1. Lineage (GTDB taxonomy): Bacteria > Patescibacteriota > Gracilibacteria > UBA1369 > UBA12463 > UBA12463. The sequence continues at coordinate 5,045 of JBAYGM010000053.1, forward strand.
ATCCGTGATATTGATCGACAACAAACTTGCAGTCGAAACTTTTAGTAAATTTTTCGATATAACGTGGAACGAATTTTCTCTATTTTGCAGGCGCAACATCAACTCCGGAAGCAACGCCACCACCCATCATAGATGAAATGATTTGCTTTAAATCAAGCGCATCCTTTGGTTCTTCAATAACAACCGCTTTGCCTATGCCGCTTACGGCAGTCGTGAAATCAACCTTTGCAGAATTTTTATTTTCAGCATCATTATAATTCAAAGTACCAGCCGCCTTAAGCATAACCTCATCATCAACGGAGACCCAAATTGTCATAGGAATATTCAAGTTGGACAGACCCTTCTTAAGTTGAACTTTTTCCTCTTCGGTTTGAGTCTTTTTATTTATTTCAGAAACCTTAACTATAAAACCATAAACCTTATCCATATCAATAGACCCCGTATATTTATAAGCACTTTCGCCTGAAGCATCCTCAGTTCCTTCATATTTTAAATCTTTAAAAAAGTTTGTTTTTTGAGCTTCTTCTTTAACTTGTTTCATCTCAGGCGTCATTGAAGCCTCATCAAAAGGCATCAAAGGAACAGTTTGTCCAAGCTCATCCATTGAAAGGAAAAACCATTTATTAGCAAACGTTGCGATCATTGCTAAATCGGGAAATTCTTTAGGATCAGGGTATTTCAAAACGCTAAAATACATTTTACGATTCATCATACGAAGATCAGCTTCTCCATTATATTTTTTACCCTCAATCGTTACGTCTCCAGCCATACCAAGATCAAGCTTTAGATTTTTTACATCATTTGTATCGAATTTTTCATCCACATTCATATTCAAATCAATTCTCTGCTTTTTCTCGTTCGATTCATCGGCAAGAAAACCATTAATACCGATTTTAACAGTAGCGGTCTTAATATTTTGAGAATTCATTATAGCTGATTTAACAACCTCTTCAGGCGTTTTTGAAGGCTCTTTGCTAAATAAATTACACCCCGTAACAAGTGGCAACATTAAAAAAAGAGCTAATAAAAGAGCAATTTTGGCTTTTTTCATTTTTGAAAAGTTAAAAAATATTTTAATTAATTATAGCGTATAATAATTATATGCGCAAAATATTATCAATAATTTTCATAGCGTCGTATTTGTTAATAACTTTTACGACATCACAAACCACATACGCTCTTTTTACGGATATACAAACAACAAACGTCTATTCGGATGCGATAAATTACCTCGAATCTTATAACATAATTAGAGGATATGAGGACGGAACTTTTAAACCGGAAAATCCGGTATCAAGAGCGGAATTCTTAAAAATAATAGTTTTAAGTTCCGGGTACGCGCTCAACACAACTTCAAGCATCACATTCAAAGATGTGCCGGAAAATGCTTGGTACGCACCTTACGTTAAAAAAGCGACTTCAGAAGGAATTATCGCAGGATATAAAGATGGAACATTCAGGCCAGCGCAATCAATAAATCAAGCGGAAGCGCTCAAAATGATAGGCATTGCTCAAAAATGGAAAATCATCAGCACATCCGGCGAATGGTATTTGCCATATTCAAATTTCGCACAACAACATTATTTAATAGACGAAAACGTTTTCAATCCAAGCACACCAATAACACGCGGACTAACGGCGGAAATTATTTACAGAACATCAAAACAAGAAATATTCAAAATAGTAAAAATTCAAAATACGACAGCAACAACAACGCCATCAACCGCAAATGACGTATTTAAGCCAATAATCACGCCTATAGTTCCACAAATGCAAACGCAAAGTCCGGTTGCATCGGTAGCAATAAGTAAAAACTTTTTCGACGGAATGACTTTAGATTCAGACTTTCAAACAATTTTTTATAAAAATGAAGTTTATAAATTCAAAGGAACAATAACGGGCGGCTCATTCAGCACGATTTTCGCATTTTTATCATATAAAGATGCTTACAATAATGACAAAAGTATCGATTTTAGCGTAAAAGTCGAAAACGGAAATTTCGAAATACCGGTTATATTCAGATATCCGGGAAATTACCTGCTTGGGATAATTCCGGGAACACAAGGGTCAAGCAAAGTTGTAAATATATCAGTGTTGGATTCGGCCCCAGCTATGAATTCGGGAGAACAAACGGGAACAGCAATAGCTCCAAGAATATACTCATCGGGAAATAAAACGTATATACCGCTTAATAAAGATGAAAAAAGCATTACAAAAATTACATTTTCACAAGAGAACAATTCCTTTTATTACATAATTCGACAAAAAGAAGACAACTTTGAAATTTTCTTTGAAGATTTTTACAAATTCAATCCGGGAACAATACGTATGGTAATAGACAATAATGGCACAACCTCGGAAACAACATTCTCGGCAATTCGTCATCTTTTCGAAAAAAACGACCAATCCAAAATATCGTCTTCCGGATTACAAGCAACTCTTCCATTCGCACGACAAATAATAATCTCGGGAACGGTAAACACGGACATTCTAGAAGAAGCACACATCATAAAGCCAAACGGAATGGTTGAAAGCATAAATA
>JBAYGM010000054.1:0-7546 GCA_041666705.1 Candidatus Altimarinota bacterium
CAAGGAATTTTTTGCGCCCAAATCTATAGAGCATTGAATCGCAGAAGAAATGCCATAAGAAACGCAGCCTTAGCTGTAACCGGTTATATTAGAGAACCCGGAGCTGAAAAATATGCATATAAATCAGCTGAAGTCCTTGATGATCTTGGCCTTGAAGAATATAGAATTGAAGCCTTGCTTAGAGACCCGGCTCAAGGAGAACGAGATGCCTATAGAGACCTGCCAAGGCCCGGGTATGCCCCAAGGTACTCGCTTAATGACGTTAATAACGAGATTGAATCATTAATTTCCCTAAGAGTCACGCGCGAAATAAGCCCTATCATTTTGATGAATATGCGTTTTTATCCCGCATCCCCTAATGCCGATCAAAAAAGATGCCTTCAAATTGTCATTGAAGAATCTAAAGTCCTAATGGAACTTTTAGGAGTCAAAACTGAAAGAGCGCCTGACACTGAAGACGTTGTATTCCTTGATCACTCTTCTTTCACAAGACTTGTCTCTAATAGCCCTAATTCAGGAGCAATAAGCACTTCTTCTTATAGTGACGGATTTAACCATATGGACCGAGTATATATTGATGCGTCTCAATCAAATGGTGATTTAATGCATACTCTTGCTCATGAATTATTTGGTCATCAAGCTTCCGCTACAAAATTCGTGGGACTTCGTAAAAATGAAATAATTCTTGAAAAACATGGCCTTTTACGATTAAAAAACGGAGTTAAAAAATCAAATCCCGATTATGAATATGAAATAATGGATGAATTGTTGACTGAAGTATCCGGATATCTTTTGAGGCTATTGATAATCCATAAATACGGCGACCAATTAACGGACCTTGTTGGTAAAAAAGGCATGGAAATTGTTTCAAGAAATTTTACATCAGGTCCTTTTACCAATTTGATTTTTGACCTGGCAAAAAGAGTGGCTAAAAAACGCCAAATAACAGAATTTTCCGCTTTAAGAGCCGTTTTGGAAAGTTACTATAGCGGATCTGATGAATTCGATGTCTTGATGAAAGAAGCATTCGGAAGCTTTTCAAATGTATTAAGATTAATGGAGCTAAATGAATCCACAGCGTCACTAATACATTTAACTCTCGGAGATTATTTAAATCCACGCAGAATGCTTGCAGACCCAAATTGCCCTCCGGTTTTTCCGGTACATAACGAGCCGCTGTCTGAGCCTATGTTTATGCAGGCAAACGAATTTATAAAAGAGAGAGCTAAAAAATGCTAAACCCCCTAAATCTTCTTCGGAAAAATAATCGAAAGAATCATTGAAGCTATAAGGGCGAACACGACGACGCCGAGCGATACGATTGATGAGATGTGTATGCCGAAAATTCCAACAAGCATTTTTAAACCGATAAAAATCAAGATGAAAGCGAGGCCTTTTTGAAGGTGATGAAATTTGTGCAAAACGTTTTCGAGCAAAAAGAAAAGTGCTCGAAGTCCCATGACTGCAAATATGTTTGATGTAAAAACGATAAAGAAGTTTTGAGAGATCGCAAATGCGGCAGGAATTGAATCGATTGCAAAAATTATGTCTGTGCTTTCGACCATAATCATGATCATAAACAAAAGCGTGAAATACAGTTTTCCCTGCTCCATAACCACGAATTGGCCGCCATGAGGATTTGCGGTAAATCTCAGAAATCTTCTTGCAAGGCGATATGTTTTGCCTTGAGTAAAATCAACGTGTTCCTCTTTTTTATCGCTAAATAATTTAACTCCGGTATATAAAAGTATTGCGCCGAAAATGTATAAAACCCAGTGAAATTGGCTTATGATAAGCGCACCTGTCGATATAAATATTGTTCGAAATACAACAGCGCCTAAGATCCCCCAAAACAAAACTTTGTGATGATATTTATCTTCAAGTTTGAAAAAATTGAACAACAACATTATGACAAAAAGATTGTCCACTGAAAGCATTTTTTCCGTTAAATACGCGCCCATAAATTCCGCTGCAAGCTCATGCCCCATAAATACCAAAATCAAAATTGCAAAAATAAGCGCTATTGATATCCAAAAAACGCTTTGTGCCAATGCGGATTTAAACCCTATTTTGTGAGCTTGGCGATTTAGATATCCAAGATCTACAACCAAAAATCCGACTACAACGATGGCAAAAAATAAATATAAATAAGTTTGTGGTGTCATGATTTTTTACTTTATAAAATCTTATCACAATTTATCCATTTTATCATTCAATAATGCCTGATAAAAATAATCTTTTATTCCAACTCCACATATATCGCCTTATGATCCGAAAACGTATCAACCAGCTTTTTGACTACAACCTTAAGGCCTTTTCCGTAAATCACATCGATGCACTTTGAATAAAATTTCTTAATTAAAAATGTGTTACTGCAAGTCGGCTGATTTGGGGAAAGAAGTGAAAGTCCTGAAAATGAACCCGAAAACAAGCTTGGATAACTCTCCTGAAGTGTTGAAGGCGTCACGTTAAAATCTCCCATCAAAATAATCTTCTTACACTTATTCTCATGAACCACTTTCATCAGCGCTTCAAGGTATTTCTTTTTAGCCAAATCAAACCCTTTTCGCGGCCAATGCACTCCGATCACCAAGCAATCAAGGACTTCAATGCGAATAGCAACCATTCCTCCTCCATTGCCCGGCTTTTTCGGCAGATCGAACACGAAATCACTTAAAGCCTTGCTGCCTTCTTTCGTAGCAAGAATAAGACGAACGCCTCCACCCGCATTTCCGTAATCGTGTCCTTTTCCAACGTAAATAGATTTGTAGCCCTGCAGTCTCAATCGATTTGTAAGATCTTCAATCTGTTTTCCTTCGAGAACCTCCATTAATAAAACGATTGAAGGATCTTTTCTTTTCACAACCGCCATCGTCTTTCCGACATCCGCATATTTTTCGAGTCTCTCGTGCTTATTCAAATAATGATCTTTATGCGTTTTTAAAAAACCAACCAAACTTTTCGCGTTTGTACTATAACAAGTATTAAAACTTAGAAGTGAAATTTTCATACTATAAATTATACATTTGCGAGTAGAATGAAACAAATGCATCAATTCATTGGAATAACTTCAGGCTTATTTGAATTCGTTGGCGGTTTCACCTACGCCTATTCGATTATAAAAGGAAAAACAAAACCTTCACGTGCCACTTGGTTTATTTGGTCACTTGCGGGAATTATGATTTTTTCGACGTATTACGCCTCCGGAGCCGAAACGACATTGTGGCAGCCTGCAGCTGCGTTACTTTGGAACATTACGTTCGCTCTCTTATCATTAAAATTTGGGGTCGGTGGACTATTAAAAACAGATATTTTCTGCTTCATCGGAAGCTTATTTTCAATGTTGCTTTGGATCTTAACAAAAAATCCGGTAATCGCTCTAACCTGCATTGTGGCTGTGGGAGCCATTGGATCTATTCCTACAATTCTCAAAGTTTATAAAAGTCCAATGAAAGAAGATTTAAAAACTTGGACACTATGGTTTTTGGCAGCTTTTTTGAATGTAATTGCGATCGACAAATTCTCTTATGCAATCGCTGTCTATCCATTGGAATGCGTTATCGTAATTGGGGTGATTTTTGGGTTGGTAGCAAGAAAAAAATTAAGGAGACTTCTTTTTCTCTCGTAAAATACCGGGTAGTTCAAGAGCGGTTTTTCTCAATGCCGATCGAATCACTCTGATGTTATCAACAAGGAACGATGGAGGATATTCTTTTCCTATTTCTAATAGACCATTAGTGTTTTTCACCACCGCTTGATCAACTCTCGAAAGAAGATCTTCCGGCCAATCCTTTCCAATCACGTGACAACACCCATTTCCTTTTTGCGGGCATTTTTCACAAACTTTGTCATAAGAGTCGGTAATCTTAACCTTATCAATGCGACCTTGCAGAACTAATAAAATTGAATCTACCAAATGATCAGCGAACTCTCTTCCTTCCCCTCTTCCAAGAATCTTAAATTCAGCACTCTTAAGATTTCGCACAAATCTTTCTATAAATTCAGACTTATGAGCTCCCATTCTTTTTAGAGATGAAAGCGTGAACAAATGACGGGCTCTTAAATCCATTGCGCCACCGGCTGAAATAGAACATTTTTCTACCATAAACGAATAATTTTTTGGCTATCCTTCTATGCGGAATATTTTAGAGGAAATCATGAATAAATAAAAGAGTTTCCTAGGAAGCTCGCGGCCACGCCGCCCGTCCCCTCTCGAGCAGCGTGTGTAAAACATATGCACAAGACCAAAGGAAAATTACTGGACAAATGAATTGTGTCTATAAAATAATCACCCATGTTGGGATAACATTTATTTTTATCGTGCAAGGGAGTATTCTAGTAATCCCAATATCAAAATAAAAGATGAAACTTTGGCGTGCAATAAAATATGGGCTCTCAATCCTGTTTAAGAGGCGCAAAAAACCTCTTCATTCTTATGTAGATAATTGGGATAATCCACCGCTTATTAAGCGCCTATGGGACAAAACTTCTGGCTTTTTCTACAACTTATACGAAAGCCGAAAAGAGCGTTTTAAAATCTGGAGATGGGCTAAATCAGAAGACGCCAAGGAAGAAAATATCATTTTTGAAGTAGTACAAAAATCAAGTAAAAGGTTAATAAGTTTTGTGGTAATCTTTCTTTCATTATGGATAATCGACTATGTCCTTAATGCAATCCTTAGAGCTGATTTAATCAATACTCTACCAATGAAATATGCAGATTTCGTGCAAAATTTCCTTGGAATAATGATAGGAGCTTTGTCAGCATTTATCGCACTGATTTTTTCTCTATATGGAGTAGTGGTGCAAGTTATAATGCAAAAATATTCCACTCCTGTTACCAAGTATATAAATGAAGATAAATTTCCTAATTTCTTCTTGAGGGGATTAGTGTTTATAGACCTATTTGCCATATTCTTATACTTAAGAGGTGAATTATTACCATCGACCCCGATCGTCATTAGTTTCGCATTCCTAGTATTTGCAATTGGCTACTCAATGATTGCCCTACTACTATTCAAAGACAGTTACACCTATAGCATCAAGCCAGATAATTTATTTACGCGCTTGGGAGGTGACATCGTTGCACAAATCAACATTGCTGCCGGATATGATAAAGCCGTTCGTGATAGTATAAGCGTTATCCATCATTCAGGGGAAAAAGCGAGAGAACTATTTGATGTACTTGAATCGCTCTTTGATGACTTATTGCGTGAAAAAAACTTAAAAGACATATCTAAAGCCCCTCCTACGCTTGCTTTTGTATTCCTTGACTACGTTGAAAAAAGAAAGTTTATAGAAGACGAGCAAGGATGGTGGTTTCCTAAGCATTTACAGCTTGTTAAAGGTGACAGTATGTCTTCATTTATAATAAAGGCTAACTACGAAATGCAAGGTAGGGGGGTTTTGCATATGCCAGTCAGAAACAAAGAATGGTTTGAACAAAGAACTAAAGAACTCCTCGACTTAATGACCCGTAGCATACCAATCATAAACGAAGATGCTTATACGAGAGCGGTCATACTAGCTTATAATTTCATACTTGCTGGTAAATACACTCAAAATGAGTATGGCCAATATAATGGAAAAATACGCGGAGCGTATGAAAACGGAGAGATGGAAATGTTTAAACTATTTTACGAAGAATTTGCAAAACTGCCTAATATATTAGATTTTTCGTCTGAAAGCGTATCGATCGAATATCTGAATACATTATTTGCCGTTGGACTTGTTTTATTAGATGAAAATAAGAAAGTATTGCAGGTTATCGAAAAATTTTTGAAAAAAATCGTTGCTGATGATAAAGTCGTAGCCACCATTGATGATCTCAAAAAGCTGAATCTACCAAAGCACGTACATAATTTATTTTGCGAGCTATTTGAAGGATTAAATGCAGAGATTGTATGTGAAGGAAAAGTTATAACTCCGACGGAAGTTTTCACAAAGGAAATCCTTTATAAACTAAAGGAAAAATACGAGAAAGATGCTGACGAACTTTTCACACATGTCCTTGAAGATATCGATGTTTTACTGGCAAAACTATTTGAGGAAAAACAATACGAAACGTGCTTAAGGCTTATTGAGCTTGAAATAAGATGGTTCCAAAAGCTGGTATACCTAGACAAATTTGATTTTGCCATTAAACATAGCAAAGCACTAAATACTGCTTATAAATACGTTGTTAAAACACCTGTAAATGACCTACAAAAAATTGGACTGTTAGATGCACTTGAGTTACTAATTTTCCCCGTCGCTATAGCTAATAAGAAGGATCTATTCTCGCCATTAAGTGCAATGCTAATCTTCTTATTACAATTCGTCTACACTCCACAACAAGAAAAACCAGAGGAGCAACTACTATTATTACGAACGCTGGTAGTTATAGGTGGACTTTTGTATTTGATTGGTGAATTTGAAGAAAATTTTAGTTTGTTGAAAATTTATGCCGAAAAGCTTCACATTATCTACCCAGATACAGCTAAAACTTTAGGGGTCCTGGAAAAGCTAAAGAGAGATTCTGGAATGATCTTATCAGGTAAAATAATCAATCGAGAAGCAACGCGGTATCACCATTGGTTTGGCGTTATGCATGGGAAAATTGATAGTTTACCAAAGGTATTATACCAAACAAAAATTTATGCAGGTATGAGTGAAGCTGCAAACCACCCAAGTAATTTCATAAAAGAAATGAGTGTGGGTTCCCTCTTTGACGAGGACGAGTGTATTGAAAAATTTATTGAATGGCTAGAAAAGAAGTATCCACCTATAGAAGAAGCGTCTGTTACTGGGAATGTTGAACCGCATGCTGATAATTCACCAGCAAACGATCAAATACAATCTGGAGAACCTCAAGTTGATGAAGAGAAAAAAGACAGACCAAAAGATGCTAACCCAGAGGACAAATGATTGAAAAATTAACAAAGTTCAAGAAAAAATTAAAAACTACGATAAAACCCATTATCGCAAAATTAAAAAGTCTAGAATCTATAGATAGTAGCAAATCGCGCAGAGGTATCGTTCGCCAAGATAAGTTCTTAGATTACATTAAAGGCTACACGCCACTAGAAAAAAGCTCATACGAAGCACCGGGTTGTTTTATTGAGGTAAAAAATATTAGTGAAGGAATCTTTGGCGCGTTGAATGATAGCGAAACTTTTTCAATCGAATACGAAGGAGACACAGCCCTCAAGGAGGACTTAAACAATTACTTTATTAAAAGACTATTTGTGGGTCATGGAGAATTATATCCAAACTATAGTCTCGGAGCTTTTTTTACCCAAATAGCAAGGTCTTTAATAGTTTTAGGAAAAACATTCTACGAGCTAAGTTGGGAAACTAAAACTATTAGTAACAGCAAGTACATACTGCCAATTGATTTCCACTATCTCTCTACATCAACAATGTCAATAATACGCAAGAAAGGAATAATAGTTAAATTTAAGCAGAAATTTAGCTGGTTCACTTATCTATTTAGTAAAGAGTTTAGGAGATACGAAGATGTTAGACCAGAAAGAAAAACCGTATTTGCTCCAGATAAAATCTTGTA
>JBAYGM010000055.1:0-7453 GCA_041666705.1 Candidatus Altimarinota bacterium
ACCGGTTGTTCATCAAAAACCGCCGGTTCAGAAATGGGTTCAACTACGGGCTCGACAACGGATTCAACAACAGGCTCCAAAGTTGAAGGCGCACGCTTTAAAACCCTCTTCTTAGTGGGCTTTTTTGCGGCTACGCGCTTCTTGACAGACTTCTTTTTTTCTTCAGGTTCAGAAGCACTGTCAGACGCGACTGGTTTTTGTTTTTTTGTCGCCACGTAATTTAATTTCTAATATATCTGTTAATTATACCACAAAACTCGAAACGAAACAACTCAATAGGATTTAATTTTTCCTAAATTCCTTTAGAATAAATAAGACATTTTTCTCAAATATAAATTAACAATTTTTAGTATGGAAACCCTCTCAATCCCACTCCTAGGAATGATCACCGCAGGAGTAGCAATTTTATACGCGATCATTTTAACCGTTTGGGTCATGGTTCACCCAAAAGGAAATGACACAATGAAAAGCATCGCCAAATCAATTCAAGAAGGCGCAAGCGCTTATCTTAACCGCCAATCTTTAACGATGGCAGTTTTTGCAATCATCATTTTCTTAATTATTAATTTCACGATTCAACCCGGAAAATACAATGTTGGATTTTTGATGGGCATTGGATTTTTAGTTGGTGCGTTTTTCTCCGGACTCGCAGGTTATATCGGAATGAATGTTTCAGTTAGAGCAAATGTCAGAACAGCAGAAGCGGCAAGATCAGGACTACACGCAGCTTTGAATATGGCTTTTAGAGGAGGGACTATCACGGGCATGTTTGTTGTTGGTCTCGCACTACTTGGAGTTAGCGGCGGATATTTCATCCTTACAGGTTTAATGAATATTCCGGCAGGCCCTGCGGCAAACATCTTAATCGGATTCGGATTCGGCGCATCTTTAATTTCATTATTTGCAAGAGTTGGTGGCGGTATTTATACAAAAGCCGCAGACGTTGGAGCGGACCTGGTTGGAAAAGTTGAAAAAAATATTCCGGAAGACGATCCAAGAAATCCTGCAGTTATTGCAGATAACGTTGGTGATAATGTTGGAGATTGTGCAGGTATGGGTGCTGATCTTTTTGAAACATATGCAGTCACACTTATCGCGGCTATGATTTTGGCCGCATCAACACTCACAAATACACTTGGAACAAACGGAATTGAATATCCAATTTTACTTGGAGTTGTTGCGGTTATCGCATCAATCATCGGCTCCATGTTTGTTAAACTCGGCAAGAAAAAAGATATTATGGGCGCCATGTATAAAGGCATGATCATCACAGGCCTCATCTCAGTTGTTGGCTTCTATTTTGCAACAAAATATTTGATCGGCGACATCTGGATTTTCTTTGCATCTCTCGTCGGTCTTTTTGTTACTTTATTCATCAACATCATCACAGATTACTACACGTCCAAAAAATACGGCCCTGTTAAAAGCATCGCAGAAGCATCAAAAACAGGCACAGGAACAAATCTTATTGCAGGTCTTGCAGTTGGCATGAAAAGCACGCTAATGCCTGTTATCTTAATTTGCGTAGCAATCTATTTAGCATATTTCTTTGGTGAAAGATCCCCCGCTGTTGGAAGCGGAATTTATGGCATCGCAATCGCAGCTGTCGCAATGCTTTCCACAACAGGACTTGTTATTGCAACTGATTCATATGGCCCAATCACAGACAACGCAGGTGGCATCGCGGAAATGGCAAAAATGCCTCCGGCAATCAGAAATATCACAAATGCTCTTGATGCTGTCGGAAACACAACAAAAGCTGTTACAAAAGGTTATGCCATCTCATCAGCAGCTCTCGCAGCTCTTGTACTTTTTCAAGCATATAAAGAAGAACTCGCAAGATACACAACGGATTTCACATTTGATATCAGCGACTACAAAGTTTTAATCGGACTTTTCCTTGGTGGACTTTTACCTTTTGTCTTCTCAGCATTATGCATGAAATCAGTCGGCAAAGCGGCTTATGCAATCGTAAAAGAAGTCCGCACACAATTTAAACAAATCAAGGGAATCATGACAGGCAAAGCAACTCCTTTATATGGAAGATGCGTTGATATTGTCACAAAAGCAGCTCTTAAGGAAATGCTGCTCCCTGCTTTAATCGCAATCTTGTCACCAATCGTAGTTGGAATTTTCCTTAGCCCAAAAGCACTTGGAGGACTTCTTATTGGATTGATCGTCGTTGGACTTTTACTCGCTTTATTTATGTGCACAGGTGGTGCGGCTTGGGACAATGCCAAAAAATTAATTGAAGACGGTAAATTCGGCGGCAAAGGCTCGGAAACACACAAAGCTGCAGTTGTTGGCGACACAGTCGGCGATCCATTCAAGGACACAGCAGGACCAGCCTTAAACTCACTTATTAAAGTTATAAATACAATCGCACTCATCATTGTTCAAGCGATCGTAACAATAAAAATATTTGGATAAATCAGGAATCAAATTTCGCGTAATTCGTTTTGAGGAAAAATATGCGCTACTCAAGCATGAAGACGAAAAAATCGGCTACATGCTCTGGCCTATTATCGACTTGCCTGAGAACACTCCCCTTGGTTCAGACATATACCTCACGGCTCGTACTCAAAACGAACTCGCGGAAGCGGAAATGAATAACGCGATTGCAAACACCGATACAAATTCATCCGAAAAAACCGAACAGCAATTCGAAGTGATGAGAAGATTGCTGGAAGAGTTGGTGAATTAACAAATTTCACAATTAAAAACCTCGACATTCATTTGTTCATTCATTTGTCATTTGAAACAATTTGAATTTTGTCATTTCTATATTACTTCTTGTCCTTCTTTGCATCGCCCTTCGCGGCTTCAGCAGCAGCAATAGCTTCCGGAGATCCGGCAACAGGAGCGGCGCCGGTAACTTCCGCTGCTGTAGGCAACGGCTTTGCTTCCTCCTCTTCTTTTCTTGGTGCAACAATGGTAACAACCGTTATTTTTTCGTCATCCATGGCCTTCACGCCTTCAGGAAGCGCAACATCTTTAACGTGTATAGAAGAATGTAGTGCTGTAAGATTGCTGACATCAATTGTAATCAATGCAGGCAAATCTTTAGGTAAACATCTAATTTTAAGCGAACGTTTCTGAACCGACAAAATTCCGCCAAAATCCTTAACAGCAGGCGAAACGCCAATTACGTCGAATGGAACTTCGGCATCAATTGGCTTATCCATGCTAACGTGCAATAAATCCGCATGAACAATCTTATCCGTGATTGGGTGAAGCTGAACTTCATGAATAAGAGCTTTGAAAGGCTTACCATCAACATTAACATCAATAATAGTACTCTCACCGGCTCCAAGGAAAACTTTTCTGAAGTTTTTGTAATCAACATCAAGCACCATTGGCTGAATGTCTTTACCGTAGAAAGTAACGGGAATTCTACCACCATCTCTTAGGGCCAAAAGTTCTGTTTTTGCCTCACGAGTTTTGGCTTCCAATAAAAAAGATTCTTTAGTCATATATATGTCTGGATAAATTTTAAGCAAGCGTGATTCTAGCGTAAAATAGTAGGTAGCGCAAGGTAAAATTCAAATTTGGCAAAATTTTGACAATACCCCTCGCTTAACCTACAATTTCTAGCGTAAAAACATTAACAAAATCACTTATGTTCGACAAAGTAAAAGACATGTATAAGCTTCAAAAAGAAGCAAAAGAAATCAAGAAAAAGCTTAAAAACATTCACATAGAAGCAACTCAAGACGGGTTTACGGTTGTTATGGACGGCGAATTTGAAATCATTTCCGTCACAATTTCAGACGAAGCAATGGCAGAAGCCGCAAAAAACAAAAAAGGACTCGAAGGCGCAATCCAAAAATGCCTTAATAAAGCCACGAAAAAGGCTCAACAAGTCGCAGCTGAAGAAATGAAAGGCGTCATGGGACAAATGGGGCTTGGCGGCTAGAAGTGAATTAAATAAAATAAATTTTGAATATCTCATTTAAAAATAAAAAGGTAAAAGTCATCGGGCTTGGCGCAATAATTATACTTGCGCTGATTTTTGACAATATCGGATATAAAAGCTTCTTGAATAAACCTTTAGATACAACGGATACGGCAAAAACTGCATTTTTTGTCATCAAATCAGGAGAAAGCGCAAAAACCGTATCAAATAATTTAAAAGACAAAGAATTAATCTCAAATTCACGTTATTTTTACAAATATATGGCGTCAGAAAGCAAAGATACAAAAATTGTTGCAGGCGCATTCAAATTATCCGCATCCATGACTCCAATTGAAATTGCAAACACGATTACAGATCCATCTAAAAGCCAATATGTTTTGACTGTCCGTGAAGGGCTTTTAGTTCGCGATATAGATAAAAAACTCACGGATATGGAACTTATAAAACTCGGCGACTTCATAACTGCAACAAGAAACTTCAAAGATTATGCAGATTATGACTTTTTAGACAAAAACACATTAACAAAGCTCAATATCCCACTTGAAGGCTACCTTTTCCCGGACACATATTTCTTAAATCCCGCAAACTTTTCATCCGATTCGCTCATCAAACGCATGCTTGGCAATTTCAAAAACAAATTAACTCCAAAAATGCTAAACGACATAAAAACTTCAAAACGCACGCTCCATGAGATCATAACAATGGCTTCCATACTCGAAAAAGAAGGAAGAAAACAAGATTTTGAAATGGTTTCCGGAATTTTATGGAAAAGATTTGATAACAAATGGGCTCTGGACGCAGACGCCGCAATTCTTTATATAACAGGCAAAAATACGATTTCCAGCGAAGACTTAAGAATGGATTCACCTTATAATGTCCGCAAAAATCGCGGGCTTCCACCCGGCCCAATTTCAAATCCCGGCTTAAACGCAATAATGGCCTCAATATACCCAAAATCCTCCAAATATTGGTTCTATCTGACTTCGTCAAAAACAAACGAAATGGTTTATTCAGCGACGAACGAAGAACACAACATCAATAGAGCAAAACATTTATAAAAACTTCTAAGTGCGCTAAGTGCTCTAATTTCTAACGCCCGCCGCGCCGCAAGTACCAAGCGATGACTTTATAGAATTCAAATCACGTATCATTCTATAATCCGCCTTCAGCTCCCCTGCTATTTTTTCACAAGCGTGCATAACGGTTGTATGATTCCTACCACCAAAGTCCGCACCAATTCTTTCATATGAATAATTCAAAAATTCACGCATTAAATACATGCAAACCTGGCGTGGAACAAGAATTTCCTTGCGCCTTGACTCACCTGTTAATTCTTCCGCCGTAATGCGATAAAATTCGCTTATTACAGCCAAAATTCTTTCCGCTGTAACAATTTCAGTTGAAGTTGCGGAAGCGCCTTGATAAACATTTGGCGCAGTTGGTTTGTAAGCATTCTTTATCATCATTTCACGAGCATAGAACTTCTGAACAATCGACATTGCAAGTTCAGCTGTCGGAACCGAATTATTGAATTTAACATGACCGATAAATTGATTGAAAGCTCCAACCAAATCACGAACATTTTTATCAATATAATGAGCAATACATTCAAGAGCGTCATTTGGAACGGTGATACCGCTTTCCGCGCATCTGTTCTGCAAAATCGCAAGCCTTGTCTCAAAATCTGGAGGAAGAATCTCAACAACCATGCCCATGCCAAATCTACTCTTTAATCTATCTTCAAGGTCGTCCAGCTCTGTTGGTGGACGATCACTACTCAAAATAACCTGCTTATTATTTTCACATAAATCATTGATTGTATGGAAAAATTCTCTCTGGCTCGCTTCTTTCTTTCCAAAAAACTGAACATCATCAACAATCAAAACATCAGCTTTTCGATATTTATCTTTCAAGTGGTTCATTTTTTGATTTCGAATTGCACCAACGATATCATTAACAAATTGCTCAGACGTAACATAAACAACAACCTTATCCGGATAATTCTTAAGAATTTCAAGGCCCGTAGCATGCAACAAATGTGTTTTTCCGAGTCCAACGCCACCATATACAAAAAGAGGGTTATAAATGCCTCCCGGCGCACTGGCAATCGCCATACATGCCGAATAAGGAAGAGTATTATCTTTTGCGACAACAAATGTATCGAGTGAATATTTTGGATTCAAAAATTTGCTTCTGAGATCTCCAATTGCAACTTCACCGGAAGCGGACAAATGTCTTACTTTCTTTTCAGAATCTGCGAAAAGTTCTTTAACTTGAACGCATCGCATGTCATCCTTATCGTTCAATGCGCCATCAACATCATAAGAAACTTCTTTAACTTCACTATTTATTTCAGAAACAGCCTGCAAAATTTTGACGTCATAATGATCTTTTACCCATGCAACAGAATACGCTGATGGAAAACCAATTTTGCAAACAGAACCTTCAATACTCAAAATGCAACTTTTATTAAACCAAGTAACAAAATGATTCTTGCTAATGGTTGGCTGAAGACGTGTCAAAACTTGTCTCCAAAGATCTTTCAGTTCTGCGATTTTTTGAGCGTTTATGGTTTCCATGGGTTATAAAAAGTTAACAAATTTTCAGAAAAATTTCAGGAAAAATTCAGTGGGATTTCATACTAATGATTTTATCCCCCAATCTCAAGTCAATTTTGCCTTATAAAAGCCTTTCTACGGGTTGTCTGCCTCACCCGATTCTCACCACAACCTGTTGATTTTTTCTTAACACAAAAACTAAATTTTTTAACACCGCAATGGTGATAAAGTTACAAAAATTCTTATCGCGCAAGTTGAATTATTTCAACGTTTTAAATCAACGACAAAATATCCTTATACGTCACCATTACGATCAGGAATAAAAGCGCAAAGAATCCAATCAAATGTATCCAAGATTCAACTTTTTGATTCACTCTTTTGCCTGTTACGCCTTCAATCAAAACGAAAAGCAATCTACCGCCATCAAGCCCGGGAAATGGCAAAATGTTAATAACAGCCAAGCTTAAAGATAAAAGCGCTGTGAATCTAAGGACTGATGAAAATCCTTCTTTAACAAACACATAAGTCATATGCGCAATTCCAACCGGTCCGGAAACGCCTTGTGGGACCTCAAGTGTCCCAAAAATATCTTCAACAAGTCTCCCAAACATTCCGACTGTAAATACGGCCAAGCGTTTTGATTCTGTAATGGACTTCCAAACAGCCTCATAAACCGGATATTTAACATCATTTATCTTTATCAAAGAAGTTGGTATAGAAGTCAAATAAGACCCAAATTGAATACTGTCCGGTGAAAATACTGAAGAAAGCATTAAACCAATTTGTCCCTCTGCATTTGGCACTGCATACAAAGTTAATCTTTTGCCTTCCCTGTCAATGGAAAATGCCGTCTGAATATTTTTATATTTCGTGACTTCGTCAATAACCTGCTTTGGCGTAAAAACATTCTTTTTATTAACTTGTAAAATATAATCACTTTTCAAAAACCCAGCTTTAAAAGCGCTCCCATCAGCCAAAA
>JBAYGM010000056.1:0-7423 GCA_041666705.1 Candidatus Altimarinota bacterium
AATTGGAGTGAATTGGAGTGACTTTTAATCGTTATTTTCTCTTAATAACAATTAAAGTTATATCATCCATCTGTTTGTATCCGCCAATATATTCTTTCACATCGCTCAAAACTGCATTCCTGATCGCAAGCGCAGAAGAAAGACTTGCGTAATCGCTAAACGCTCTTTTAAGCCTGCTCATTCCATAATTCTCGCGTTCATTCTTCCAGGCTTCCGGAATACCATCACTATAAGCCAAAATCGTATCACCGCTTTGCATTTCAATCTCCTGAGATTCAAGATGTTTTGAAATATCCGGGAACATACCAAGCGCAATACCTTTTGATTCAATTGAAGTAACTTTTTTATCTTTCGCACTGTAATAAAGCAAAGGTTCGTGACCGGCATTCACATAAGTTATTTTCTTTGTTTCCTCGCTATAATCCATCATTCCAAGCGTCATAAACATGTTTGGCATTGTTTTAGCCTTAAGAACCTTATTTGTTTCAATCAAAATTTCTTTCGCAGCCGCCTTATCGGAAAAACTATATATAACCGCATTTGCAACCGCAGCAACAAGACCGGAAGGAACACCATGGCCTGTAACATCACCAATATACATAAGTAAGCGGCTTCCCATTGTAATAAAATCATAACAATCACCACCAATTTCTTCCGCAGGAATAAGGCCGGCAGCAATATCAAGAGTTGGAGTTTGCGGAATCTGTTTTGGCAAAATTTCTTTTTGAATCCTTGAAGCAAGTTCAAGCTCTTTTGTGACACGTTCTTTATAAATCATAGCCTTTGTACTCTTTTCAATTTCACGCGCCATTCCATTAAACGCATTAGCCAAAATTTCAAGCTCATCACCGGTTCGGACATCAACTAAATAATTAAAATCACCTTTAGCAAGAATTGCGGCTCCCTGAGTAATTTTCGTAATCGGCTTTGTAATTCTTTCAGCAAATAAATAAGCCATTATAACACCAAGCATAACACCAAAAAGACCAAGTAATAGGATTCTCTTTTTCAATACATTAAGCGCATCATCAAGACTTGAATAATTCAATTCATAAAAAACAGCATATTTATTATCAACCGGAGAGACAAAATACGCGATCCTCTCACCTCTTTTTAAAGGCTCAATTTCTTTGTCATAAGCATCGGTAAATACAATCGATCCGTCTACGAGTTTCTTTATAAACAAAATTCTTTGATCGCTCGTATAAATCGAAGATCTCTGAGATTGGATTTCAGGAAACATTGCCTGATTCCCGACCATTCTTTTCGTTCCGGTATAAGGCTTTTCACGCTCATCAAGGTAACTATACAAAATTTCGCCTTGATAGCTAACAAGCTTAATCGTATTTATATCCGTATTATTAGACAAAAAATCGTTAATCGCCTTATTAAAATAAATCACATTTTGATTAACCCAGTTAAGCTCATAATTATCAATAATTGCATGCGCTGTAAATTCAGCAAAAGAGTTTGTATTTGCAAAAATAGACTGTTCCATTTCTTGCTCTTTTTCACGTATAAAAAGCACGCCGGACAAACCAAAAAGCACCACGACAAAAGCGGTGAATGCAATGATCAATTTTGTACGAAGTGAGAGTCCCATATTTGTGTTTATTTTTTACATTATTTCGCTCACAAAGATTTGTCCATCAGCGCGAGGATCAAACTTTATATCTTTGGAAACGCCATATATTATTTGTGTTTCGAATAAGGGGATACCTATCAAATCATCCTCGGTAATTATTTTCATTATATCCTGAAACGCCTTCAAGCGTTTCTTTTCATTCATTTCTTGCAAATTTTCTTCTATTGTTTTATCGACGCTCAAATTCGAATACCTTCCAACATTATACATGCCAAATGATTTTTTTCCATCTTTCGAATGAACAATAGTATGTAAAAAGTCAGACGCATCACCCATATCAGACTTCCACCCCATAAGATAAAGGTCAACGGAATCATCATTAAAAGATTCTTCAAATTCCTCAGGAGCTTTAGATAAAATCGTTGTGGCAAAACCGGATTGATCGAGCATGCTAGCGATATCTTTACCAATATCAACCATACCAACCGGAACTGAAAGTTTTATTGGAATACTTTCAAATTCAGAAGTTGCACTGATTGTTTTAGCGGCTTTTTCAAGATCATATGAAATACCAGAAACGCTTTGATTAAAGCCAAAAACTCCACTACTGATAAATTGATTAACCACTTTTGTATAACCAACTGAAGAAAGCATAAATCTTTTTTTATCAATACTCCTTGCGGCCGCTTCTCTCATTTCTTTCTTAGAAAAAATGCTTGAATTCATGTTAAACATAAGGAAAGTAACCTCCAAGCTTGGCATTGTTTTTATATCAACTTTTGATTTATTTAGACTCTCAATATATGACGGAGGAACATTGGCTAACAAATCAACTTGCCCACCGGAAATAGCCTTAATCCTCTGCTCCGGATCAGTCATAATAACGAATTTCAAATTCTTAACATAAGGCTTTTCTCCCCAATAATTATCAAAGCAAGCAAAAGTCATTTCTTCATGCTTGCGCCAATTAACAAAACGATATGCGCCGGTCCCAACAGGCTTTACGTTTTCACTATCAGCAGCATCTTTTGGCATTATTAAAACAAAAGAAAGCTTCTGCAAAAACAAAGGATCCGGGACATCGGTTGTAATTTTAAGCGTATCTTTATCAACAACTTCCGCGTGCATTCCGGAAAGAAGATTTTTCATCTGTGATCTGGAAAAATTCTGAGCTCGCAAAAAACTTGTATAAACATCATTCACATCAAGAGATTTTGAATTATGAAAACTCACATTTGGCCTTATGGTAAAGGTCCACGTATTAGAGTCGAGTTTACCATAACGTATTGCCAAAGCCCCTGAAATATTCAAAAACCTATCCGTTTTAACAAGCGGTTCATATATTTGAATAAGTCTATTTCTGGTTTCAGGATCCATAAAAGTCGGTTCAAGTTCTTCAATCGGTTGAGCAAAAGCAATTGTTAAATTTTCACGTTCAGTTATTTTAGGCGCAGAATTATTAACGCTATCAACCCCAACCGAAACGGCCACAGGCTTTAAATAAGGCAAAAACTGAGCCTCAAGCTTTTTATACATTTCGGGAAAAAATAAATTCAATGTAAGCCACACAAATAGCCCTATTACAGCAACTATCAACAAAAATTTGACTATTTTGCCTAAAAAATTCATTTTGGTTTTTATTTTACGCGCGGATCCTTATGCCTGTCCGCGCAAAACTTAATATTTACACTATTATTATAACACTTTTTAGCAAAAAATACAACGCCCAGTTTTGGCGTGACTTAGCATGATTTGGAGTGACTTGGGATGAATTGGAGTGAATTGGAGTGACTTTTCTAGTTATTTCTTCAAAATCGCCATAAATGCATCTTGCGGCAAAGTCACCCTTCCAACCTGTTTCATGCGTTTTTTACCTTCTTTCTGTTTATTTAAAAGTTTATCTTTACGAGTACGATCACCACCATAAAGTTTTGCGATAACGTCTTTTTTATAAGCTGAAATTGTTTCACGCGCAACGACTTTACTGCCAATTGCAGCCTGAATCGCGATTTCGAACATTTCTTTTGGGATAACGTCTTTAAGTTTTTTTGCGAGAGCACCACCAACATAATGCGCTTCACTTTTATGAACAATCGCAGAAAGCGCATCAACTTTTTCCCCAGCAATCAAAATATCAAGCTTCACCAAATCCTCTTCTCGAAATTCAATCATTTCATAGTTCATGGAAGCATAACCCGAACTAATACTTTTTAATTTATCGTAAAAATCAATAATTATCGAAATAAGAGGAATTTCAAAAAGCAAAATAACACGATTTTCATTGATATATTGCATGCTTTGATAAATACCACGGCGCTTTTGCGTAAGCTCCATAAGCTCACCGATATATTCTTTTGGCGAAACGATCTCAAGCTTTGCCCATGGCTCTTTTACGCCATTTATAAAAGATCTATCAGGCATTTGGGATGGCGTACTGATCGTGGCTTCATGTCCATCTGTATACATAAGAATATGTGAAACACCAGGAGCCGTCACAACAAGATTCAAATTGTATTCACGCTCAAGTCTTTCCTGAACAATATCAAGATGAAGAAGTCCCAAAAATCCGCATCTAAAACCCTGTCCGAGAGCGGTTGATTGCTCAGGTTCAAAAGTTAAAGCCGCATCGTTCAAGCGCAGTTTCTGAAGAGCCTCACGCAAAGCCGGATAATCATCTCCATCAACACAAAAAACACTGGCAAAAACATAAGGATTCACTTCTTTATAACCGGGCAACGGAATGGCGTCTTTGATATCAATGTGCAAATTTCCGGGAGACCAGACAGTATCACCAACTCGAGCCTGCGCAACTTCCTTCAAACCCGTAACGATATATCCAACTTCACCGCTGGAAAGTTTATCAGCCGCAAAATAAGTCGGTTTAAAATATCCGACTTCAAGAACCTCAACTTTTTCCCTATTTGAAACAAAATAAATTGTATCACCGCGTTTTACTTCACCGGATTTAAGCCTAACATAAGCCACAACTCCGCGATACGAATCAAAAACAGAATCAAAAATCAAACCCTTAATTTCGTTATTTTCATTTAAAGAAACAGGCGCCGGAACTTTCTTTATAACCGCCTCCAAAACCTTTTCAACATTCGTGCCATCTTTTGCAGAAACAGAAATAACATCTTCAGGTTTAATTCCAAAAGCATTTTCAAGTTCTTTCAAAACTTTTGGAACATCCGCCGCCGGCAAATCAATTTTATTTATAACCGGAATAATCGTTAGATCGTGATCAATCGCCATATAACTGTTTGCGAGCGTTTGCGCCTGAATCCCCTGCGTTGCATCAATAAGCAAAATCGCGCCTTCACATGCCGCCAAACTGCGTGAAACCTCATACATAAAATCCACATGTCCGGGCGTATCAATCAGGTTCAAAATGTAATTCTCACCTTCGTGCGTCCAATCCATGCGAACAGGCGTCAATTTGATCGTAATTCCCCTTTCCTGCTCCAATTCCATAGAATCAAGCATTTGCCCATGCTTCATATTGCGCTTTTCAATGGTCCCAGTAACCTCCAAAAACCTATCCGCCAAAGTCGATTTTCCATGATCAATATGCGCAATAATACAAAAATTCCTGATATTTTTAAGATGATTTTCCATGCGCAAAAATTTTAACACGAAAATAGAGGTAAAACAACAAAGGGTTTGGCTGCTTTTGCATTGAAGAAAGCGTCGCGGAAGCCAAAGCGGGCACGGATTTTTGCACAGCAAAAAGAGCGCAGGCTGAGCGCCGAGCTAAAATTTTCACGCAGGGAAAATTTATAGCGTCTTTCTGAAAGGCAAAGGCAGCCAAGCTCTTGCTATTTTCCCCAAAATTTGCTATAATGATATGAAAAACAAAAATAAATATGTCTACATACAAAGTCCCGTCGGACGTACAACGTGAAGATACGATCGTAGGACCTCTTACAATGCGTCAATTGATTATATGCGGCGCAGGAGGTGCTTTATCTTACGTTATCTATGTAACATTAGCCAAAAACTACTATATTGAAGTTTGGCTTTTACCAGTCGCTTTTTCAGTTATTTTGACGGTAACGTTTGCATTCGTAAAAATACATAACTTAAGCTTTTTCAGGTATTTGCTTTATCTGATTGAATACATAGTTTTACCTAAAAAAAGAACATTTATCAAAGGTTCAGGCGATGTATTCACATTTGAACCAATGGCGGTGCAAACACAAAAAAAGGAAGTCAAAGAAATAAAAGATACAAAACCAAAGAAAAGTATGGATGAATTGGTCCACATTTTGGACCACCAAGGAATGATCAAAAAACCACAGCAAATATAAAAATAAAATTAACTAAAATACTATGCCGGAATACGAAGACAGCGTGAAAAAAAGAAAACAAAGCCCTCAAATGAGCACACAAATGTATATGCGCGTTTCCGAAATACACGACGATACGGTTGTGCTTAAAAACGGCGGCCTTAGAACTATTTTAAAGTGCACAGCTTTAAACTTTAACCTCAAATCCGAGCAAGAACAAAACGCTTTGATTTCCGGTTATCAAGCATTTTTAAACACTCTCGATTTCCCTGTTCAAATCGTCGTTCGATCAAAAAAAATGGATATTGACCAATATATTGAAAAGTTAAAAAAACTCAGCGAAGGTCAACAAAATCCCCTTCTTAGACAGCAAACTTTTGAATATGCGGACTTCATTCAAAAACTTGTCGAATACGCGGATATTATGGCAAAAGAATTTTATGTCGTTGTGCCTTTTAATCCTTTTAGAGCGGAAAAAGCCAATTTCTTCGACAAATTCTTAGCCCGCCTCCGCCCGGCCGATTCAACTGCAGAAATCAAAAAACGCCATTCGGAATTCGAACAATTAAAAAAAGACCTCACTCAACGCGTTAATGTCGTCAAATCCGGTCTCGAAAACTGCGGCGTCAAAAACGACCAGCTCTCCACCCAAGAACTCATCGAACTCTTTTATAACACCTACAATCCCCAAGCTTCAAGAAACCAAAAGGTTAAGGATGTTTCACAGTTAAATTTGGAGGTGAATTAAAAATCATGAACTCATTTTAGCCTCTATTTTTTTCTTAATAATCAAATATTCATTCGGTAATTTATCTAAAGCTCTTTGTAAACGAGTTAAACCATCCGCCTTCTTATAACCATTATCATCCAAACACCTAGATATGAGATCTAAAGATTCATGAATCCTAAAATCCCATTGTTTTTTGATGTCAAGCTCAAGAAGATCTATAAGATTAAGAATATACCCCATTTGATTCTTTTCAGCATATTCAAAAGCTTTTCTAATTAGGTTTTCTCTATAAATATCCTCATAACTATCTCTAAGCTGCTGTAATTCAAGTTTAAACGAATCTGACAAAATTAACATTTCAGATTTGATTTTGGACTCAATGGCAACATTGTAAGAGTCTAAAGTTTTTTTGTTTTGATCTCGAAATATAGATAATTCATTTTTTAAATAGTTATAAATATCATCTTTAATAGCATTTAGCTTCTTGTAATTTAGAAAAAAATTCTGAAAAAAATTCAAACCTATTATTGCAAGAAAAACAGTAATTAAAATACCTAACGTCCAATAAATAGTGTTTAATATTTTATCATTTATTTTGTTAGATAAATCAATCTGATCCCTTAAAGATTGAACCTGACTAATAGGCGATATCGTTTCAGCATTAACGCTCTGAGCAAAAACAACAGAAACAGAACAATATAATGCAAGCATCACTATTAAGACCAAAAATGTTTTTTTCATAAAAGTTTTTAAATATTACACTTCCTTTCTATACGCATTCCAAAAAAAATACAAACTTTTTTTCGTGCACCCGCGCAC
>JBAYGM010000057.1:0-7355 GCA_041666705.1 Candidatus Altimarinota bacterium
ATATGAATCCTGCAATCTGGCATCTATGAGCCGTGAATCAACGATTGCAGTTATGGAAATTGGCGGGACCAT
Source organism: Candidatus Altimarinota bacterium (assembly GCA_041666705.1). GTDB lineage: Bacteria > Patescibacteriota > Gracilibacteria > UBA1369 > UBA12463 > UBA12463. The sequence continues at coordinate 73 of JBAYGM010000057.1, forward strand.
ATAAATATTGTTCACTAAAATATTATTTCCGGCAGAAGATATTGGCGTTGTTGCGATGATTCTTTGGCCATTTATTGCTACGGCTTCAGCGCGGTTTGCAAAAAGAAGATTAACAATATCACGCAAATCCGATGCTTTTACAAAATTTTTATCAGATGAATATGAGTTATCTCTTGATACATTTGTAGCATCATCAAGCGTTATTTCAATGCCGCCGCCTGAAACTTCGGTAAGACCGATTTTATTTTTAAGATTTTCAAGATCGCTTAATTTTGTCTTGTTTATTATGTCTTCGTTTTGCTTCTGAACGTTTTCAATATCTTTATATAAAGAGGCAATCTTGGCTTGATAAAGCGATTGTTCATTAACATAGTCTTTAATCAAATCTTGCCTGACTTCCAATAAATCAGTTGGATAAAGGCTGCCAATCGGCGCATTTGTCGTCAAATGAGCGGCTAAAAATATGCCGATCAAAACGCCAATCACAACGAACGCGATAATTAATGTTTTTTTCATTACTTAATGATTATAAGAGATAAATTGATGTTTGTATAATTGACTTTGGTATTTCGCTTAAAATTGACCGGCAAGGGTGGACCCAACGGGAATCGAACCCGTCTTGGGAAGTTCTTAGGTCCCCGCGGCAACCTGCTAGGCCCTTTCTTTGCCGGTCGACGCATATTAAATCACATCGAGATTAAATTTCTCTAAACAGGTCTTAACAAATTCATAAACAAATTTTGTGGATATTGAAACTGTATAATTTTGATATTATAATTAATATAGTTCTTAGGTTCTCGTCAGTACTGCTAAACAAATCCTCGTCAGTCTTGGCGAGGATTTTTCGTTGAGACTATTTATGCCACGTGCATTAAATTATCAATTATCAATATCCGGACGAATCCAAGCGTTTTTTGGACGCACCATCAGCCACTGCATATCATTGGTGCCGCTTCCATGTTTCATTACAATCGGAAAATCATCCGTGAATAAATAATCTTTTTCGATTAAATGAACGAGTATTTCCTTTACAACGTCGTCAAATTTATTAAATATATTAATAAACTCTTCAAGACGTGGACCTCTATGATGTTCCTCCAGCCCCCGCATTATCTCCCCAAATAAACGCGCTGCTTCAACTCTACTGTTTTCCCCGGGTATTCTAGACATTTGAACCCTTTTAAATGACAACTCAATAAGCCACGCCAATTCTTTGACTTTTTCAAACAACATACACTCTTGCGCAAAATCACCATCTTGTTCATCTATAATGCCTTCTCTCAGAAGATTGTTTATCAATCCATTCACCGATATTTCACCATAGTTTGTGAGCAAGCTTGCCGCTATAATCTTTTTTGCATTTTCTCTGTCGGATCCCATTGCTTCTAAAAGAACGCCTTCAGGATCGCATCCCGGCCTGAATGGCTTAAACAAATGAGGATAAGCGTTCATACCTTCTCGTCCTAATTCACATAGCTTTTTAAGCGCACCCGCTTCTTTAGCATCTAATGCTTCGACTAAAAATTGTGCCAATTTGCCTGTCGTATAGTCTTTATCGTTTACGACTCCATCCAATTGATTGCACATGATTAATCTTTCCGCATTGGCAGCTTTTACTTGAAGAGATGGCCCTGATTGGCCCGGCTGATCAATCAAATGAGGATCAATATAATACTGCCCTTGAGCTTGAAGCCCCTGAAGTTGTGGAAGATTTCTTGCAAATCGCGCTAATGCCGCTCTGAACGTACTTATATTTTGCGTCACTTCTTCAACGTTTTGGAATTTACCTCCGTAATTCATTATCGCTAAAGCAGTTGACAACTCTCTACTTTGACGCACTTCTTCCAAGCTATCACATAAACCGTTTTTCATATTTTTAATAATTAAAAATACTTATAGGAATTTATTGTATATGATTCTATGATTTTGTCAATACCAAATGGGAACAAGTTTTATATTTCGAATTTTCGCATTTTTGGCTTATAATGAGGCCATGATTGGAATTTTTGATTCCGGAGTCGGCGGTTTGACCGTGATGAAGGAAATAATAAAGGTTTTACCTGAATATGATTATTTGTATCTTGGCGATACTGCGCGCGTGCCTTATGGAAACAGATCGCGCGAGGTTGTGATGAAGTTTTCGGAAGAGGCAATTGAGTGGATGTTTAAACGAGGAGCTAAACTTGTGATTGTGGCTTGCAATACAGCTTCCGCATTTGCGCTTCGTCATTTGCAAGATAAATATTTGGTTGACAGGGGACCCAAGGATAAGAAGATTTTGGGCGTAATCAGGCCAACTGTTGAGGCGGTTATAAAAATGAAATTTGATCGAGCCGGAGTAGTTGGAACTCGCGGAACGATTAATTCAAAAGCGTATGATAAAGAATTTGAAAAACTGGGACATGATATAAAAATTTGCTCTGCGGCATGCCCACTTCTCGTGCCTTTGATTGAGGAAAATTGGTATAAAAAACCTGAGGCAATTATGATTTTGAAAAAGTATTTGAAAGATATAAAAGACTGCAATGTGAAGGCTTTGATTTTGGGATGCACGCATTATCCTCTGATGATGAAAGACTTTAAAAGAATAATGGGAAAACGCGTGAAAATCGTTTCTTCGGCTGAAGAAACCGCAAAAAGCCTTGTTGATTATTTGGTGCGTCATCCGGAAATTGAAAAATTGCTTAAGAAAGATAAAAAAAGAGAGTTTTGTGTGACCGATAGTCCGGAACATTTTAAAGATTTTGCCGAACATTTGATGGGAAAAATAAATAAGGTTGAGTACGTTGAATTATGAAAAAAATCCTCATTTTATTAGGCATCGCAATTATTGCGGTTATCGCGAGTTTTTATTTCGACAACGCATCTTCTCAGGTTTTTCACTCTTTAAGGCTTAAAACACTGCTTTTTGAGCCAAGTGTTATATTTTTTACGGCTCTTGGCATATTTGGAATCGCCGGACTCATTATTTTGTTTTTGGTTTTGAAAAAACGATATGAAATCTTGGTTTTGGCAATTATTTCTTTATGTTCCGGTCTTGTTTTTGGATATGTTTTGAAATTAATTTTTCAGGTTCCTCGTCCGGAATTTGATGTGCGTGGACTAATTTTGGCTCGTGGATATTCGTTTCCGAGCATGCATGCAATAGGCGCGATTGCGGTTTTGCCTTTTATTCCCATGGTTACGAAAAATAATTTTTTGCGCGTCGTTTTAGGCATTATTTTTGTAATGGTGCCTTTAAGCAGGCTTTATTTGGGAGTCCACAGATTAAGCGATGTTGTTTTTGGCTCTGTCGTTGGCCTTTTTGTCGGACTTTATATCATTGCGCTTGAAAAAGAATATAAATTCACGCGAATTGTTGTTAAAAAAATAAAAGAAGATCTTGAAGTGAGACGACAAATTTTGCACTTTGCTGTTGGATTTTTAATTGCAGGAATGGTTTTTTATAATTTCTTGGATTGGCGCATTTTTACAGCGATTTTAGCTTTTGGAATAGGATTTTCGCTGTTTTTGAAATATGTAAAAATTCCGATTTTTCATGCGTTTCATTGCATGTTTGATCGTGAATGCGACATAAAGAAATTCCCGGGTAGGGGACTTATATTTATGTTTGCCGGAAGTTTTGCAGCATATATGCTATTCCCAAAAAATATCGCGATTGCGTCCATTTTAACGCTTGCAATAGGGGATAGCCTAACCAATGTATTTGGAAAATATTGTGGAAAAATCGTTTCGCCTTTTGATAAAAATAAAAATATCGAAGGTACGATTATTGCGTTTTTTATAACCGCGCTCGGAATAATAAAATTTGTGAGTTTTTATCAAGCGGCTGTCGGCGTTTTTATTGCCATGCTGATTGAAATGGTGCCGATCCGCGTTTGGAAAATCAAAATCGACGATAATCTTTTGATCCCGATTGTGGCGGGCACGATTATGAGCTTGCTATGATTAGGCTTCTGATTAAGCTTCCGTTAAAGATCCCGATTCCGCTCCTGCTTCCAACTTTGCTCTTAAATCCGCTATTGTTGCGTTGTCGTCATAAGTATACCGCACATGAAATTTACCAGTTTTTACAGGTGTCCCTCTGTCGTCAAACCGCTCACAATCAACGATTCCATCGACTAAGTAGAACTTCACATACCCCTCAGACAAATCTAGTCTGTGAAGCTTTCTTTTATCAAGCGTTGATAATTGTATTGCGTCTGCAAGCTCAACATTATTATCTAATGTTCCTGCAGGAGTTCCTGCTGGAGCCCCTGCTTCTTTGACTGGTTTCACGACAGCCTCAACGCTTTCCGCTGCTCTACTTGTAAAAAAATGCACTTTATCCTTAATCCCTTCGTTTCCATCTACAAATGATTTAGCCCAATCAATTAATGTTTGAACACTTGCATCCTTAGGCAATGCTTCATATTTTTCCGCTCCCGGGTCTTTACATTTTATGCTTACTGAAAACCTAACATCATCGTCACTTATTTTAAGTTTGCGTATTCCAACTTCAATTTTAATCCCCGCCTCATCTTCTCCCAGCACATAGCTCATTTCCTCTTTATCGCCCAATAAATCAGCAAGTGGCATTTCTCTGGCACATGTTACATCGTCAATGTTTTTCAAACCGATTAGCTCTGACATAAAATTATTTATTAATAAATAGGGGTTAATATTAAAACTCCTAATGTGTTTTTGCAAGCGGATTTTCACTCCCATCCTATAACTCTTGCCACGCGCAAAGATATGGCGGTAGGCAATTCTGCCGTTACTTCGCATAAATGCTTTAGACGTGCGTGTGACGGCAATTTTGCCGTGTCACTGGCTACAACTTCTCCTTTATGATCGACGTTTGCGACAAAAACTTGAAATGCACCACCGGCAACCCTATTAACTATAAAAGCCTTTACACAATCGCCCGATAACCTTGTAAAGGCATGAGATCTTCTAGATCCCATTAAACTAACCACCGGAATTGTATCAAAAACTCCTTGCGGTATTGCGTCGAATTCGTCTGGTAGTCTTTCCATTGATGATGAGTTAGATTTTTACTCCCACTCAATCGTTGCCGGCGGTTTGTTTGTAATGTCGTACAAAACCGCGCTGACTCCTTTAACTGATTTTAATCTTTCTACAAGTTCATCTAATAGTGCAAAATCCATTTTATAAAAATTCGCAGTCATGGCTTCTTCGCTTTCTACAGGCCTTAATACGATCGTTTCGCCTGGTGCACCGTTTATTGAAAGCGGAAGTAAAACTGTTGGAAATTGCCAAATTTCTCGATCAATTTTCTTTTCTTTTATGAAATCCATAACAATTTTGTCGGCATCTTGAAGAATAGAAATGCGAGAAGGTGTTAGGTAAGATTTTTGAAGAGTTATGGAGTCTATTTTTTCAGGATAACGAAGGTATAAGGTGCGATTTATCGCTGGTGCAAGATTCGTAACGCTTGTTGATGCCAAACCAAGTATGTCCATATTTTTGTTCCCACCACTTAACACAAGTGGATTTCTGTAACTTCTAACATCACCCTGAACCCCAACGCTTCTTATAGGCAAAATTTCACAACCATACTCGTAATGACCAATTAAAATTTCTGAGCTCAGATATTCTTTCAAATTCAGACTATTCGGATAGATACCTTCTTCCGGATAACGCTCTTCTTCTGCGCACAAGCACCTCACCGCAAGGCCCGGACCCGGAAATGGATGCCTCCAAACTAAATCCACTGGCAAACCAAGTTTTTCACCGACTTCGCGGACTTCGTCTTTATAAAGCTGAGAAATCGGCTCAATAACAAGCCCTTGCTCAATCATTTTTTGAATTTCTGGAATTCTATTGTGGTGAGTTTTGATTTTGTCTGCGTGTTTTGTGCCGCCGGTTTCAATCGTATCCGGATAAATCGTACCTTGACCGAGAATCCATTCGTCTGTATTTAATCCCATATCTGAAAAAACTCGTCTTTGAACTTCAAGAAATTTTGCGCCAATTATTTGACGCTTTTTTTCAGGATCATAAACTTCTTTTAATGCTTCAAAGTATTCACCTGATGCATCTTCAATTTTTACATTTGTTGCGCCAAGAGTCTTGAAAATGCCTTCAACTTGCTCTTTCTCGCCCTTTCGCAAAAATCCGGTATCAATAAAAAGTCCATAAACGCGCTCGTTTCCAAGCGCTTTTTCAAGAAGAGTAAATGCAACCGTGGAATCAACGCCGCCGGAAACAAGCATAAAAACTTTTTTATTTCCGACTTTTTCTGAAATTGCCGCGATTTCATTTTCAATAAATTTATCAATGCTCCATTCTTTTTTCGCACCCGTTATTCTCACAAAATTTTCAAGAATTTTCATGCCGTTTTTTGTGTGTGTAACTTCCGGATGAAATTGAATTCCGAAGATTTTTTTATCAAAATTTTGCATTGCAGCGATCGGACAATCGCTTGTGAAAGCCGTTATCTCAAAATCAGGAGGAGCGACTGTAACCTGATCAAAATGACTCATCCAAACGTCTTGCATTTCATTTCCTTCATCGCAAAAACCTTCAAAAATTCCTGTTTTATTTGAAATTTTCACGGACGCTTTTCCATATTCACGAACCTTGCCTGGTTCAACTTTTCCGCCAAGAACATGCCCGATTATCTGATGTCCATAACAAAGTCCGAGAATCGGAATCCCCAAATTAAAAACTTCGTGATCGCACTGCAAACTGCCTTCCGCGTGAACGCTTTGAGGCCCGCCTGAAAGAATAATTCCTTTATATTCGCGCAGTTTTTCGGCATTAATTTCGCCATCAAATAAATCGCTATAAACACCGAGCCTTCTGATGCGATTTGCGATCAAATGTGCGTACTGTCCGCCAAAGTCTAATACTGCGATTTTGTCCATTTTTGCTGATATAAATAAGAGAAAATTATAATTAGCCAAACTGTATATGCGATTTCCGGCTTCCAATAATATGAGTCAACTATACCATGAATCATGATTGCGACTAATGCGAAAATTGCGGGATTTAACGGGCTAAATTTTGCGTGAAAAAACGCATTAAAAATTATGAGCAAAATGCCAATAAGTCCGACTATGCCGAGTGCGAGCCACATGCTTAAGAAAAAATTATGTGCATGAGGCGGAATGTTTAATTCATTATATTCATGCCCCAAAACGTCTTTATTAAGCGCAAAATAGCTTTGATATTGATTTAGCCCAACTCCCAAAACCGGATTATTTTCGAGCATGTATAAATTCATTTTATATATATCTTTTCTATCTTGAATCGATGTTGCATATCTATATTTTTCG
>JBAYGM010000058.1:0-7326 GCA_041666705.1 Candidatus Altimarinota bacterium
CTTTGGTTTCGTCGGCTTCATTCCATGGATTTAATTGCATGACCAGCCAATCGTTTTTGCCTGGTTCAAGGGCTTGTAAACGAGTTCTTGTTGATTCAAATATTCTTTCAAGGGTTTCTCTATGTGTTAATATTTCTTTCCATGCATTTGGATGAAGCAGGTCTTGTAAGCCAGCTCTTACATCGTTTTCGTAATGCTGGTTTGCGTTATATTTTGTTATGCGCGGTGCATTTTCCATATTTAAAATAATTAATTAAAATAGGGGATAAATATACTCAAAAATAGCTCAAATGTCAAAGAGCTAAGCATGTTACTTGCTTAAATTAAAGATTTATGTTATAATTAAGACAGTAAAAACAAAAATAACCAAATAAAAATGAAAAACAAAAAACGCGTATACCTTAAAATTGGACTTGCGGTTGCCGCTATTGTCCTTCTCATTACCGCTGTTGCGATCACATTGTTTTCCGGTGGCGGGGGCATGTTTAAGGGGCTTCTTGTTACGTCACAAGCGACTTTTAAGAGCGGTGATCATGTCGCACTTTCTTATAATGGTAAATTTTGTCTTGTTAATAAGGATAATAAAATTCAATGTGATGATTCGGTTCAGCATGATTTTGTTATCTTTAGATATGGCGATGTCGAAAATTATAAACCACTTACGGCCGGTACTAAGATTTTATTAACTTATAAAGCGGATAAGAACGATAGGGGATCTTATTGTGGCAAAGGATTGACCGTTGATTTTGGTATTTGTGATAAGAAATTGGGCAAAGATTCTATTTATGAAAATTATTCCTATATATATACATTTGCAGGTTCAGCTCTTTCTCTTAATGGTAAGTCTGTGAAATTTGTTCCTTACGGCTCTAAAGTAGAGGTCGGTGTTATTGCTCAAGGTGATGGCACAACTAATGGACAAACGGTCGGCAATAGTGGAGCAAATACTACGAATACTACAACGACTACAACTACTGTTGCTGGTAGTACTTCCAATAATGACAATTCCGGTTCAACAACAGTTAGCGCTGCAAATGATAAGGTTATGCAAGCTGCGAAAGTTACATTAAAGGCGGCGCAAGATGCGGTGAATGCAGCGCAGGCCAAGGTGAAAGCAGCGGAAGCTAAGTTGAATGATGTAAAAATAGTTACTGCTGAAGCTATAAATGCGGTAAATAACGAAAAAAAGGAAGCGGCAAAGGTTGTAGAGGCTGTAGCGGCTGTCAATAAAGCTGCCGGAGTGATCAATAATAATAAATCAAAAATTAGTGATGTTACGGCGGCATCAAAAAAAGCAAGTTTAGCTGCGGAAGAAGCTACAACAGCGGCTAAAAATGCTGAGAAAAATGTGGATTATGCGCTTGATCATAATGTGGTGCCTGTTGTTGTTCCGGCAAATCTCGATGTTGTGCAAGATGGTGATGCCATTGCAATTAGATCTTCATGGAATTTATATTGTTCATCTGACGATAATTCAACTCATGAGATTACGTGTTCCAGCAAGACTGTTGGGGATGAACAGCAATTTATAATTGAAAGACAAAAAGGTGGCAACGAGAATCTTATGGGTAGTTCAGACTATTTTGCAATTAAATCTAAGGAATATGGTACATATTGCCAACCGGCCTCAAGAACTGATTTGAATTCAAAAAACAACATTACATGCGACAAGATTTCTCCTTTGTATCCGTGGTTATTTATAAAAGCCAATCAAAATTCTAATCCAATTAAAAATACGAGCGTAGTTTATTTGGTTCCTGAGGAATCTTATAAATGTTACATAAAAAAGAATTCAGATGCTACGCTCCAATGTGACAATCAAAGTGCGTTTTCCAGAGCGCAATTTACAGTTGTTAAGACTTTTGATAAAAAAACTAATCAAAAAACAAACTTTGTCAGTAAGCAGGCTCCAATAATTGGTTCTGTGTTTCAAGATTCCAACTATAAAGGATGGGAATACGCTCTTGTTAAAGAAGATAGTGCGATGGATTCTGAAATATCCGGGAGCGTTTCTTCTATGAAATTGGCAAAAGGTTATAAGGCAAGAATTTACGATATCGCAGACCCTAAGGTGGGGCAAACAAAGCCGGCAATGACTGTTTTGAGTGATGTTCCAACTTTTAGCTTGGGCGATTCTATATCTTCTTTAATTATAACTAAGGGCACATCTGATAAAAATGATTGTACCGTTGTTCTTTATAGAGATACGAAATATAGTAAAGATCCTCTTGTTCTTGATGGTAAAAATAAACAATTATATGAAAGGCTTGGTGATATAGATCGTAATGATTCCATATCTTCTATGTCAATCGGTGGAGGAGTAGGTTGTTATGTTAATGCTTGGATAGATAGTCTTAATTACGGGCATAGTGATGTTACTTTAACCGGCAATAACTATGATTTGCACATGAATGATTATGTGAAATACATCAAATTCGATAAATCTGAATTTGGGGAAGGGAGCTTGAAATAGAATTGTACTAGGTGAGATTATTAAAACGCGTGCATGAAAAATGTGCGCGTTTTTTATTTGACTGTGTTCTGCTATGCAGAACGGCGTCTTAACGCTTGTTCCATTGTGGTGCGCGTCTTGCTCTCTTGAGACCTGGTTTCTTGCGTTCCTTAATGCGGCAATCGCGTGTTAGGAAGCCGGCTTTTTTGAGCGTTAAGCGAAGGCTTTCATCGTATTCTTCAAGAGCTTTTGCAACTCCGTGGCGAAGAGCTTCTGCCTGGGAATTGATGCCACCGCCCGTTACAACCGCAACGATATCGAATGTTTTTCCGTGGCCGGTTAATCTTAAAGGTGATTTGATAATTTCATGATGAAATGCGATTGTGAAGTAGTCTTCTATCTTTCTATCGTTAACCGTGACGTTTCCAGAGCCGCTTAAAAACAATTTTACGCGTGCAACGGATGTTTTCCTTTTGCCGTTTGCATAATAGTACAAAGGGCCTTTATCTGACTTAATTTTTAACTTTGGCTTTTCTTCTGCTGCGATAACTTCTGTTTGAAGAGATTCTAAAGTTTTTTTAACTGGTTTTGCTGATGGTTTCTTTGTTGTAGGCATAGTTTATTTTTTATCAGTATCTTAAAGTTTAATGATTTCAGGTTTTTGAGCTTCATGAGGATGTTTGTCATCCGCATAAAGATGTAACTTTTTTAAAACTCCTGTTCTGAGGTTATTTCTTGGGATCATTCCTTTTACTGCATGTAAAAGAGCATATGAAGGTTTTCTTTCCATCATTTTTGTGGCGTTTGTTTCTTTTAAACCGCCCTTGTATCCGGAGTGATGTCTGTAAAGTTTTTGATTCATTTTGTCTCCTGTGAATTTAACGTCTTTTACGTTAATGACGATTACGAAATCCCCACAGTCAACTGATGGGCTGAAAAAGTTTTTGCCTTTTCCGCGAAGTAATTGTGCAACTGTGACCGCCAATCTTCCGACGACCTGGTCTTTTGCATCAATCAGATACCATTTTCTGATGACTTCTTCTTTTTTTGGTGCGAATGTTTTCTTTTGTAGTTTTTGTGCCATTTTTAAACGAGTTCAATTAATACTAAGTGTGCGTTGTCTCCCTTTCTATATTTTAAGAAAGTTTTTCTGACGTAACCTGAATTTTTTCCTTCATATTTTTTAGCTAAAACTTCGATGAGCTTTTTTGAAGCATTTTCATGATTTAAAGCTTTTGAAATATGTTTGATTGCGAGTGTTTTATTTGGTCTTTTTGCGACTCCAATGAGCTTTTCAACGAGTGGCATAACTGCTCTTGCGCGCGTTTCAATTGTCTTAACTTTTTCGTGAATAATAAGGTCTATTGAAATATTTCTGACCATTGATCTTCCGTGATCTCTATCGCTTCCTAATTTTACTTTTTTTACTCCGTGCCTCATATTTTGTTATTGGTAATTTGTAATTGTTTGGTAATTGGTGTGATTTGGTGTGAATTGGAGTGACTTGGTGTGACTTATATTTTACTCTTCCGTTAGTTGAATGTTTCTTTCCGCAAGCGCATTCATGACTTCATTAAGTGCTTTTTTACCAAATCCTCTTAAGTTAGCCAATTTAGCTTGTGTGCATTTTGACAATTGTTCAATTGAGCCGATTCCTCCATTGATAAGTGCATTTAATGTTCTTGGAGAAAAGCCAAGAATTTCAATTGGAGTATAGCTTTCTTTAACTGGTTTTGTTTGTTCTGTCTGTTGTTGATGTTCAAGAACTTTTTGAGGATTGCTGATGAAATCAGGCTCAACGAGAAGTCCTTCTTTGTTGAATAATCCGAAGTATGATTGTAATAAGTTTGATGAAAAGCGAAGTGCTTCATCAGGCGTGATTGAGCCGTTTGTTTCGATTTCAAGCGTAAGCTTATCGAGATTTGTCATCTGTCCGACGCGCATAGGTTCAACATCGTATCTGACTTTTTTGATAGGTGTATAGATTGCATCCATGATAATCAAATTTGGTGTTGTTGCGTCTTTTTCTCTTTGCGCTGTTGTAAGATAGCCGACACCTTTTTCAACTTTGATTTCCATGTGAATTTTTCCGCCTTTGTCTACAGTTGTGATATATGCGTCCGGAGTCAAAATTTCAACATCAGATGTTGTTTTAATGTCTTTTGCGTAAACTTTTCCTTCTTTATTTACTTGAAGCGTAATCCATGAAGGTTCTTTTGTGCTCTTTTTGAACGAAATAGCTCTTAAGTTGAGCGTTATATCAAGGACACTTTCTTTTACACCTTTTATAGTTGAATATTCGTGGCTGATTCCATCTAATTTAACCGCTGTGATGCTTGCACCTGGAGTAGAGGAGAGAAGTGAACGTCTAAGCGCGTTGCCGAGAGTCACGCCATATCCTGTAGGAAGAGGTCCAAGAGTAAAAATCGTGTGGAATTCTCCAAGCTTGTTGGTTTTTAGCTTTGGGAGTCCGATTTCTTCTTGAATTTGATGCATAATGCGTATTGTTATATTGTTTTTACTATTGGTGTCGCTTTGCGACGTTTTCGTTTATATGGAGCTGCCGCTTTGCGGCGCTCTGTTATTTTGAGTAATACTCAATGATGATATTTGTTTGAATGCTCTTTTCAAAATCGTCTTTATCCGGTTCAGCGACAATTTCACCTGTAAGACTTTTTAGATCTGCTTTGATCCATTTTGGTGAATTGAATTTGCTTGCTTTTGCGGTTTCGAATAATTTTGAGCCGCGTAATTTTTCTTTGATTTCAAATTTTTCTCCGACTTTTACGTTATAACTTGCCGTGGCGACTTTTTTGCCGTCTATATGGCAAAGTCCGTGATTTACAATTTGGCGAGCCTGTGCTCTTGAAGTTGCAAATCCTGCTCTATAAATAACATTATCTAAACGTTTTTCAAGAAGTTTTAAGAATTCAATGCCTGTGACTCCTTCCGTTTTAACTGCGACTTTATAGTAATTATGAAATTGTCTTTCATTAAGGCCAAATATGCGCTTTGCTTTTTGCTTTTCACGCATTTGTCTTCCGTATTCCGATTTTCCTCTGCCTTTTTTGGCTAAAGGACCGTGTTGTCCGGGTGCGTAGTTTTTTTTGACTAAAGCACATTTTTGGGATTCGCATCTTGCGCCTTTGAGGAATAGTTTTTCACCTTCTCTTCGGCATAGTCTGCAAACCGGTCGTGTTGTAAGTTTTGACATGAATTACTTGGGTTTAATCTTTAATTTATAATTGGTGTCGCTTCGCGACGTTTTATTTACATGGGCACTTCACTTTGTTTCGTGCCTATACTCTTCTTGCTTTCTTTTGTCTACATCCGTTGTGTGGAATTGGAGTTAGGTCTGTGATTGTTTCAAGGCTTAATCCCGCAATGTGCAAGCCTCTGATGGCTTGTTCGCGTCCTGGGCCAATTCCTCTTACATATACATTAACCTTTTCAAGTCCGAATATTTTTGCTTTTCCCGTTGCTGTTTCCGCTGCAACTTGTGCTGCGTATGGGGTTGATTTTCTTGCGCCTTTGAAGCCACAAGATCCTGCACTTGACCATGCAATTGTTTCTCCGGCTGTGTCTGTAAGCGTGATGATCGTGTTGTTGAATCCGGCATGAACATATGCATTTCCGGCAACTACACTTCTTCTTTTGCTTTTAGCTTTTTTAGGCGCGGATTTTTTAGACTTTTCAACCTTTCCCTTTTCCGCTTTCGCCTGTTTTTCTTGTTTTTCGCCTGTTTTCTGTGTTTTTTCTTCTGTCATATGTTATTTATATTACTTGGTTACCATTTTTTTATTTGCAACTGTCTTCCTCTTTCCCTTTCTTGTGCGGGCATTTTTGCGTGTTCTTTGGCCTCTTACCGGTAAACCTCTTCTGTGGCGGAAGCCTCTGTATGAACCTGCATCAACCAATCTTTTAATATTTCCTTGAATGTGTCTTTTTAATTCGCCTTCGGTTAAGATTTTTGAGATGCTGTCTCTAAGTCTGTTTAAATCTATCTCCGTTAATTCATCAGCTTTCGTATTGATGTCGATATTGAGTTCATCTAACATCTTTCGGCTTAATGATCTTCCAATGCCGTAAACATACGTTAGTGCTATCTCGATTCTTTTGTTGGGTAAATTGACACCCGCTATTCTTGCCATGTGTTAATAAGTTAAATGTTAACCTTGTCTTTGCTTATGTTTTTTAGTTGTGCAGATTACACGTACAACGCCCTTGCGTTTAATAACTTTGCATTTTTGACAGATTGGTTTTACAGATGCTCGTACTTTCATAATGTTTTTTGGTTGTGTCGCTTTTGGCAACTTTTATTTATGTCTGAATACAATTCTTCCTTTTGTTAGTTCGTAGATGCTAAGCGCTACGGTTACTCTGTCTCCCGGCAAGATGCGAATAAAATTCATTCTCATCTTTCCTGATAGGTGAGCTTCTACTATGTTGTTTATGATGTGTGGATATTTTTCGTCCGTAAGCTTTACTTTGAATTTTGTTCCTGGAAGTGCTTCCGTAACTTCGCCTAGAACTTCTATAACGTCATCTTTAGCCATAGTTTAAGCTGTGTTCTTCAATTGTAATGACCATTGCTTTGGTCTGAAGAGCGATAAGATTTTATACTACACAATTTAATGTCGCAATATCTTTTTGTCAATTTATGTAAATTCACTTGCGTAGTATACAATTTTATTGTCTTATATCTTATAATATATTGGGTCCATTTCCGGGCGTTTTGTGATTATTTCGCATCCATTAGCCACAACTGCGAGAGTGTGTTCAACTTGAGACGACATGCTCCCGTCGCGCGTTACTATTGTCCACTTATCCGACTTCACTTTTATTTTGTTGCTTCCGTTTGTGTATATTGGTTC
>JBAYGM010000059.1:0-7297 GCA_041666705.1 Candidatus Altimarinota bacterium
AAGTCCAGCCTTGATCATGCGGTTTACTGCATTTCCGCCACCTCCACCAACGCCGATAACTTTCAAATTTGCGACAGGTGTGATGTCCGGAATAACTTCGATTGTTTTTGTGTTTGAATGAGGATCGCTACTAAAGAGGTTTCTCAGATTTGATTTTTGTGATTTTCCGTTTGCCATAGTTTTTAGGGTAAGAGAGTAATCTGAGGGGGAATTATGTTAAGTTTTTAAATTATAAATTTTAAAATGAGTCGGATGCGTACTTCGCGCAACGACTTAAGGAACTAAGTTTTTAAGGAATTTTTTGATGCCGTCGAGTGACTTTTTTAGGTTGATGCTGCGGAAATTCAGGCTATATCCTTGAGCTTGCGCACGAGCGCCCCAAAGAATAAGACCGATTGCCGTTGCATATGCAGGATCGTCAATCTTATCTACAATTCCTTCAAAATTCTGTGGGAATCCAATCTGAACAGGAAGATTTAAAGTGTCTCTTGCGAGATCGATTACGCCTGACATTTTTGAACCCGCGCCTGTGAGAACAACTCCCGCAGGAAGCATGCCATCCCTGTGAATCTTTTTGAGCTCTTCTTTAACAAGCAAGAAAATTTCCTGATAACGAGCTTCGATAATTTCTACCATTACTTTCTTGGAAACTTTTTGCATATCGATTTTGCTTAGCAAAGAAAGGTCAATTGTTTCACGATCGTTTACATCGTCCGGAATGCATGAACCATATTCAATTTTGATTTTTTCAGCCGTATCTATAGAAGTGCGAAGACCAATTGCAATGTCGTTTGTGACATTTTCACCGCCGACCGGAATAACTACTGTTTGAAGCATCATGCCTTCTTCAAAAATCGATACAGATGTGCCACCGGAACCAATATCAACTGCGACAACTCCAAGCTCTTTTTGTCTCTTGCTCAAAACCGCTTCCGGGAAAGACAAGCAAGAAGGAATTATGTCATCAATGTCTATACCGGATTGAAGAACGCATTTTTCTATATTCTTAATTGTTGGAACAAGTCCTGTGATGATATGCGCCTCAACTTCAAGGCGAATGCCTGTCATCCCAACCGGATATTTTATTCGTTTTTGCTCATCGACTGTGAATGTTTTTGGGATAATTCGAAGGATGCGTCTGTTGCCGGAAATGCTAACTGCCTGAGCGGCTTCAAGAACGCGATCTACGTCATCTTCTGTGATTTCCTGGCTTGCATTTGAAACGGCAATAACGCCCTTTGAATCAAGAGTTTCAATGTGATTTCCGCTTATACCAAGAAAAACATGATTAATTGGTTCACCGGCCATTCTTTCCGCATCTTCAAGTGAAGTCGTGATTGAATTTATCGCTTCTTCAACGTCAATAACAGAACCTTTTCTGAGGCCGCTTGAAGGAGTGATCCCAACCCCAATAATACTTGGAATTGTCGCACCTTCTTCCAGTGCCGCAACTACAGTTCTTATTTTTGAACTACCAACATCTAAGCTGGTTATGATTCTTGATTTTGGCATAGAGAGGAATTTATTTTTTCTGGCGAACGCAATATAGTACAGATAGAAAATTTTGACAAATCTTTTGCAAGATTTTGGTATAAGAAATGGGGGGTCGTCTAAAAAAGTTGTTCAGATATCTATGTATGCACATGCCGAAAAGTGAATTCTATTGCGGGGACTGTAAAATATGATTTGATAGGCTATTTTCCGTTTGCCAAAAGGGCCTTTTTCGTTTTGTTTAAGCGGTTTAGTATGAACAAGTTTTTTATACAGGATGTGACGTTAATGGCTTAAATCGCCCTAGAACAGCGTGGGTTGTGATTTTTGTTCAAAATTTTCAAAGCGTTTTAAGAGGGATTTAAATTCCAAATTTGCGAAAATTTCTTTGATTTTTTGGGACGAAAAATTTCTAACTTCACTTTTTTCGAGTGAAAAATTTGGGTCAAAATCTGTTGCCAAAGTTGCCATGCGTTTTGAAAAATATGCAGACTCTTTTCCGGTTTCAAGTTTTAATTTTATACCTGCTGGAAGCTTGTCCAAATTTTCATAAATTTTATCAAGTGTGCCATATTCGGTTAAAAGATTTTTTGCGGTTTTTTCACCAATTCCCGGAACGCCTTTTATGTTATCGGAATTATCACCGGCGAGAGCTTTATAATCCGGGACCTGCGAAGCCTCCATTTCAAATCTCTCTTTTATATTTTCCGGCGTTATAACTTCAAATTCGTTAAATCCTTTTTTCGGAATTATTATTGAGGTTTTATCAGAAACGAGCTGGAGCGCGTCACGGTCGCTTGTTGTAATAAAGATTTTTGTATCGGGAATTTTTTCCGCGCGCTTTGCAATTGCGCCAATGATATCATCAGCTTCGTAGTTATCTTCTTCAAAAAGAGGCAAACCAAATGCGCTCACTATTTCTTTTGTCATCGGGATCTGCGCATAAAGTTCATCCGGAGCAGGTGGGCGCGTTGCCTTATATTCTTTATATTCGACATGGCGAAAAGTTTTTTTGCCTTTATCAAAAACAACTGCGATGTGAGTCGGTTCGTGATCGAGCAAGAAGCTTAGGAGAGTTGCCGTAAATCCGTAAACTGCGTTCGTTAAAACGCCCTTAGACGTATGGAAGTGGGGGAGGGCGTAAAAGGAGCGGTAGAAGATCGAGTTGGCGTCTAAGATGTAGAGTTTGTTCATGGGGAGATTATAGCATGTGGAAAAATTCTTGATATCTTGATATTTTTTGCAATATATTCGGTTAATATGAGCATTTTCTTATTTTAATAATTTAGCTATTTTTCCGCTTTTATGTTAATGTCTCTGTCGTTAAATGTTATTTCTTTGACTTCCGGCTCTTTCTCGAAAACCTCAATTCCAAGTGAAATTTTTCCAGCAACAAAGCCTTTCATAGCATAGATTAGAAGAGTTTTTAAAGTTATACCTTCTCTCTTTGCTTTTTCTAAAGCTCGGTTTTTAAGATCCAAGTCTGTAACAAATGAAACCTGTGTGGTCATATTAAATTTTATTAAACTATATTATAACTACTTATAGTATAGTTTATAACTATATGGTAAGTCAAATGTGACCGGCAAGGGTGGACCCAACGGGAATCGAACCCGTCTTGGAAAGTTCTCGACTTTCCGTGGCAACCTGCTAGGCCCTTTCTCTGCCGGTCGACGCATATTAAATCACATTGAGATTAAATTTCTCTAAACCGAAGTTAACAAATTCATAAACAAATATTTGATATTATTGATTTGTTCTTTTTTGGAGTTATAATAATTGTAGTTCTCGACTTTCCCAGTACTGCTAAACAAATCCTCGTCAGTCTTGGCGGGGATTTTTTGTTATAGCCTAAAAGATTGAGGCTAAATTGTAAACTATAGAATATTTTTGTATTTAGGCAAGGGCAAGTGTGGCGGTTTACGGCTTATAGACTTGAAAAATGAGCTCAAATAAGATATAATATTTAGATAAGTCAAAAGAGGAAATTACAAAATCTAAAATCCAAATGAGTAAATGAATGACAAATGATAAATATCAAATGTCGAAAATTGGGTTCAAAATAAAAATCAAAACAAAAAACAAACTATGTTTAAAGAAAATCGTATTATCTTTGAAGAAAGAGCTCCTAAAGAAGGCGTTGAAGCGCAAAGCGTAGAAGTTGATGCTGATCTTAAAGCTATTGAGCTTGAACGTTTTGTTAGCAGAAAAGGCGAGCTTTTGGAAAAGGCGCAAAGAATCTTGCATAAAGAAGGAGCAACAAGTGCGACTAAAATTGACGAATTAAAAGTCTTGCACACTGGGTTAACCAAATATCACGATAAAAATAAAGGCATAAAATACAAAGGGACTGAAGCGGACAAAGGGAGGGTAAATGCTGCTTTATTGGAAATTTCAGGAGTTATGGATGAAATTAATGCGGAAATTTTAAAGCTGGAAGAGCCGGCAAATAAAGACGTGAAAGATGAGGCAAAAACTCGTTTACAATCGTTAAAGAGTGATTTGCAAAAACCAAAAGCGGAAGATTTGAAACCTGCAGTGGACAAAGAGCGTGAAGCTCGTGAAAAACCGACGTTAAGTGAAGAAGAATTTGTATCGGCGATAAAAGATGTATATACCGTGCCTTTATATCCGGCATCTGAATTTGATTCACGCTTAGTTCCTCCTGGGGCTACCATGCTGAAGTCCGCTACGAATGATGTTGAATTTCTTGACATGGATGTGATTGGAGACTGGGTAGGCTATCATTACAAAGTAGATAAAAAAACGCATGAAGAAGCAAAAAATACTTGTACTAATGCTTTAATTAAAGATATCGTCAAGGCTACAGGCATTAAAGATGAAAACGCTATTAGAGAAGTTCTTATTCATCGTATTGGCTCCGTAGAAGTTCCCAGCTCATATACCCCATATGCCGTAGTTGATGAAGAACAAAAAAGCTCTTCAGTTAAAATTGAATTAACTTTTCAAGGCGTTTCGTTAAGTCCAAGTGGTGAAAGCACTAAGGGGCAAATAAAATTATTTTATAAGCTACTGGAGGCCGGCCTTATTAGAAAAAAATAAAAACCTTAAAACAAAAATAAAATGTCATCATCAAAAACCAAAAGCGGAGTGAGTGAATTGCTCCAAAACAAAGCGGAGTTGAAAGCAAAATTGAAAAACAGTTTTCCGCATGCATTGAAGGACCATTCGCCCGTTGTTGGAATTCTTTATGATGGTGAAAATGCAGATAAGAGTGCGAAAAATGCGAGCTTGGCTTTTAGCCTTGTTGAGGCTTTAAACAGCCTTGGAACTTCCGCGATGTTAATTACAAAACAAGATGATGACAAAATTCCTTTTGAACTTCGCGAGAAAGTTTGCGCAATTTCTATGAAATCAAAATCATGGGAAAAATTTTATTATGCGTGTGATATGATGATTGTTTTGGCGGATAGCGCTGATGAAAATACGTACCGCGATATGCTGAAAAATGGGATTATACCAATTGCTTCAAGATCCCAAAAATTCCTTTCCAACTACGACCCCAATCACGAAACCGGCAACTGTTTTATCTTTGATGAAAAAAATATTTGGGAAGTTTTTGCGGCAACTGTACGTGCAATTGAAACGTATAAGTTTCCGTATGACTGGAAAAACATTATTAGAGGAAATATCTAATTTCTAAATGCGCTAATTTCTAAAGGCTTCCAGACGATGAATTTGTTTGGCCGAGGTTTTTGATTGTCTCGATTATATCACCGAAATTAATGTATTTGATGACATCCAAGCCAAGTGCGCCGCCGACAGCGTTGACGATAAAGACAGCTAGGACTGTAATGATCAAGCCGATGATCGCATATCTGATTGTGGAAATCGCTTGCTTGATTTTTTCTTCGTGACCACCGGAAAGTATGAAAGAAATACCTCCAACAAATATGAAAATAACCGACAAGAAACCTGCAATTATGATCGCATAAGCAAGTCCGCGATTGATAATTTCAGCAACATTGCCTTGCTGAGCGGCTTCTACGATGCTTCCGCCGTTTGCCATAGTTTTGTTGGTTAAAGTGAGTGAGTGTGAGATTTATTTTTTGAAGGGCGCAAAATTTTCAGCCTAAGCCTCGTTTCTGCGCCCTAAAATTTATAAGGACATACTAAATTTCTGTGCCTTCGATCTTGACCTCTCCTTCTCCTCCTTCTGGTTCAAGAATCTTTAAGTTAACGCGGGCATTGTTTTTTGAACCGATAACTCGGAGCAAAACGCGCAAAGCTTTTGCGGTTTGACCTTCTTTACCGATTATTTTGCCCATATCTTCCTTCGCAACTTTGAGGGAAATGAGCACGCCCATTTCATCAACTGTGCGAGTTACGACGACTTGTTCCGGAAGAGAAACAAGCTGTTTGACCACGTATTCAATAAAATCGCGGTCCTGTCCTGTTGCATTGTCTGTAGTCATGAGTAAAAAATTAAGGGATACAGAATGTGAATAAATTTCTAAGGCTTAAGCGGCGGGAGCAGCGGGCGTTTCGGCTGGTTTTTCGGCAGCTACTGGAGCCTCAACTGGTGCGGCTTCCTTTGCAGGTGCTGCGGCAACTGGCGCTACTGGCGCTGGAGCGGCTGCTGCTGCGGCTTGCTCGCCTTTTTTCTTTCTCTGGTGTAATTCAATTTTAGTATATTTTTCCATGCCTGTCATGCCGTTTCTTTTTAAAAGTACAGCAACAGTGGAAGAAGGCTGTGCGCCTTTTGAAATCCAATATTCGATTCTATCTTTTTTGAAAGATATTTCTTTGGATTTTGGGTTGTAGCTCCCCATGATTTCAAGAGCTTTGCCTTTTGGTGAAGAGGTTTTTTCTTGTAGAATAAGTTTGAAGCTCGGTTGAGCACTCTTTCCTATTCGGGTTAGTCTGATTGTTAACAAGATAAATGGTGTTACAGAATAAATAATATTGCGGTTTTCGCAGGGTTTATTTTAAGGGAAAAGGGAAGAAAGTCAAGGAAAAGTTAAAACAATGATTTTTGTGCGTATATTTATATGTGGATATGCATGCTTGACAAAAGATGAAAATTTGATAGAATTATACGCTAATAATAAATCATGGGTAATAAACCACATAGAGGGCCTGGCAAGGCACCTCGAGAAAGAGCGGAAACGCACCAAGGCCACAGCAAAATTAAACTTGCTTTAAGCCTGTTAACAGCCACTATCTCGGCTATAGCCTTAGGTGCAATTGATAATAATCCTCATCAAGTCGCTGAAGATACACATCAAAATACCCTGGCTACTGCTCCTGTTCTGACCCCGGCTCCCGCACCGGTTAAATTGACTCCGGAGGTCGGACGTGCGTCTGATGCCGAAGAAAATCTGGACACATTAATAGGAAAAATTGAAACCGCTGTCACTATTCTTCAAGCAAAATTTGATTTTAGCAAAATAAAAAGCGAAGAAATGAAATCAATGCTGAAACGGGTTTTTAATATTATTGAATTGAATAAGTCCAATGATACGCGAAATCAATTAAAACGCGCACGCATAAAACGTACAGGCGAACACGCACTTTTTTTCTATAAAATGGATGATACGGTTTTGACTAGAGCAAGAGCTTTAGCTGCTTATGCCCAGTTGGATGAAATTGTTTATTTGAATCCGAGTTTTGATCCTGATAATTTGTATGACCTTGCTTTATTTATTCATGAAATTAAGCATGCTTTAAGCGATTCTGATAGAAGAGGTGATTTGACTCCTGATGAAAAGAAAAAATATATTGAATTTTTGATGCCTAAAGAAGGCGAAAAGATGAAATGTGAGATTTATGAAGAAGCGCAAAG
>JBAYGM010000060.1:0-7254 GCA_041666705.1 Candidatus Altimarinota bacterium
CAAGTCCGTTTGCAACTTGGGAAGCGCGCATTACCATAAGAAGCGGCATGCCCGGGATCGCGACTGTGATGACGCCTATAACTAAAATGGCTGTGAAAATTCCGTAAAATACCTTTGCTTCGCTGAATTTTTTATTCATTCCAAGTTCATATCCAAGAGCTTCGCAAATAATATATGAAGTTGAAAGAGGCAATATGAATGCGCCAAAAATAGATGCGTTTAAAAGCCCAAATGCAAATAAATATGACGCGTATTTGCCTGCAAGAGGTGCGAGAGATAAGCCAATATCGCCAACATTATTGACCGGAATATTATGCGCGAAAAGAGTTGCGGCACATGCGACGATCATGAAGAAAGAAAATATATCTGTGAAAATTCCACCTATTGTTGTGTCAATTTGACTGTATTTTAAATCTTCTTTTTTGATACCTTTTTCAATTGCGGTTGATTGCAAATAAAAATACATCCATGGCGCAACGGTTGTACCAACAACACCGACTGTTGTGAATAAAAATGCGCTATCGAATTTTAAAGTTGGGATTAGCAAACCTTTAAAAGCGGCACTCCAATCCGGTCCGGCCATAAATGCGGAAATTATATATGTGACATAAAAAAGCGCCATTGTTAAAAACAGCTTTTCTATTGATTTGTATGAGCCTTTTACGATTACAAACCATGCAAGAATTCCGGATAAAACAACTCCGATAATTGGCAGAATTGTTGTCCAAAATAAAGTTTCTCCACCAATCTGTTTGCCCAAAATGTATACAGCGGAAGATATGCCGGAAAATTCACTGATTGTTGTTCCCATGTTTGAAATAAGGACGAGCGCGAGAACAAAAAGCGTTAATTTGATTCTGAATTTTTCGCGAATTAATTCGGCAAGACCAAGACGCGTGACTATTCCCGTTTTCGTCGTGATGTTCATTGTAAAAACGAGGAGGATTGTAATCGGAATGAGAGTCCAAAGCATGGAATAGCCAAATCTTGCCCCTGCAATTGAATACGTCGCAATTCCACCGGCGTCATTATCGACTTGTCCTGTGATTATTCCTGGACCAATTATCGCCATCAGAATGGCTAATTTGGCCCATTTGCTCGCAAGCTTTTGCTTGATTTTTACGAGTAAGGCATTAGACATCGCATGACATCGTCAACGGTTATTATTCCAAGCAACTTGTGATGCTTGTCTGTTACGGCGATTGAAAACAGATTATATTTCGTCATTATTTCAGCAACTTTTTTAACATCTGTCGCAGGATGAACTGTGTGAATTTTCTTGAGCGGCTTCATGATTTTTCGCATTGGATCCATCAAATCTTTAACTAGCAAAGTCCTTGCGGAAACAACTCCAAATAATTTTCCCGCCTTATCAACTATGTAAACAAAAAATATGGATCTATATTTATTTGAAACATTTTTTATATGAGTTATCGCTTCTTCAACCGTCCAATCCGGATCTATTTCAACAAAATCAGAAGTCATAAGACCACCAGCCGTATCATTTGGATATTCAATAAATTTCTCAACTGTCATGCGCTTATCCCTTTTAAGATACGAAAAAATGCGTTTTGTTTCCTTTAAGTTAAGCGTTTTTACATAGTCGGCCAAATCATCCGTTGGAACATTATCAAGAACTTCTCTTGCCTGTTCTTCGCCGAGCAAATCAACAAGCAAACGTCTTTGCATTGGATTTAATTCTTGAAAAACTTTCGCGGCTTTTTCCGGTTCCAAGGCGTTGATAAGCGAAATACCCTGCTTTGGAGTAAGCTCTTCAAGAATGTTTGCGAGATCTGCGGCGTGCAGTTTTTTCAAATCATTTGAAACGGTCTTAAGACGAATTGCGCCATTAACAAGTTGAACATTTTTCCAATCAATCAGCTTTGGTTCAAGCGGTTTAAAGATGCGCCACTTTTCAATTCCAACTCTTCGAAGAAGTCCACGAGTGCTCATGTCTATGCCAAGAATTCGAATTCTATCTTCCACTTTGCCGAGCTGAATATCATTAACGCGAACGACGCGCGTGCCGGATATATCAACGATTTGCTTATCAACAATGTCGCGATAAAGCCAAAAATCTTTAAGGGTGGATTTGTATTGTTCGATTTTTTCAGAACGAATTTTAAGCGTTATTTCGTCATATCCAAAATTCTCCGCATATGAAATCGGAATGAACATTTGCTTATCTCCTTTCTCCACAACAATGGCTTCAATGAAAGGATAATCTTCTCCGCCACGTGCAATCATATCCTTCAATTTCCCGATCGTTTTTTCTGTTGCATCAACGACTTCCGCGTTTAAATAGTGCGCGAAGAAAATCATAAAGGGGCATTTAAATAGTACAGGAATATTTTAAAGCAATAAGGGGACGGAGGCAAGGGATATGGGGACGTTTCCCGAGATTGGCTTGTGGATGTAAAGTGGGGACAGAGGTAGTTTTTTTGCCCCGGGGCAAAAAATATTACGGAATTTTTGGTTTATTGCGTAACATAGAATTCCACCACGTGACGGAATTCTATAGCAAAAAATAAACTTTGAAAATGTCCATTTTCCGTACTATTACGGAATTTACAAACGCTGTTTTTGCCTCGCCGTTGCGCTTTTTTAAAGCTCTTACTACTCCGCCAGAACAGCCTCTGAGCCTCCTTCATTGTAAACCTTCAAATTTTTGAAACTTCCTTCTTCACTGCGCCAAAGATTTTTAAAACCCCATTCGTCCCATCGCCAAATCGCAATATGATCTCCGATGCAAACCGGAGCGGCATAAGAGCTCGCGGCATCTGCAGTGACGAGCGCCTCTTCTCCGTATTCACCTTCAGTAACAATCAACTCTTGTTTTTTATCGCCATCCAAATCCGCAAAAGTGAATTCGCAATTTGGACGACTTAAATTTGAAGACTGCCAAATTGGACGTATGGAATCTTTTAGCGGCGCAACTGAAGAGGGTCCAAAATTCTCTTCCAGCCCAAAAACGAAAAAGTGATTCTTTATACTTTGATCATTCTCTTTGACCCAAAACGGCTTGGATGGGCCAAAATCACCCTTTCGCCAAATCGACATATTAAGCTCGTCCTTGCCATCACCATTTGAATCTACAATCATTTCCGAATCAACCACGACATCAGACAAATAGTTTCCCATATCCAAAGGTGGCACAATATTTTTCTTTGAAAATTCAACCAAATTTGAATAAACCGTTTTTATCGCCTGACTGAATTCCTTTTTATTTTTATTCCAAAAAACTGTTTTTGCATCAATATAATTTACACGTGTTTTTTGCAAAATATTTTCACGGTCGCGACCTTCAAGAAATCTCGGCTGTGAATAATCCTCAATTAAAACCGGCTCAAAATTTATGGATGCAACGCCCGTTTTCGTGAAATCAATTTTTGCAGTTAAACCTTCACGAGTTTCCCGCGACCACATCTGATCAAACACAAAATTGCCAAGACTATATAAAATATATTTTCCTTTATATTTTTCGACATCTTGAATCACGTGCGGATGATGACCAATCACAAGCTCTGCGCCCGCGTCAATTGCTGCATGCGCAAAATCCGTCTGACGCACACTTGGATGAGGCTTATATTCAATCCCTGAATGCATTGAAACAATCACAAAATCCGCATTATTTTTTGCATCTTTTACGGCCTCAATCATCTCTTCTTTGTACATGGGATTTGTGCCCGCGTTTGTGTCCCATGCAAAGTAAGATTTTGGCACGACGTCCAAGTCGTTATACGCAAGAAATGCAAATTTGAAGCCATTTTTTTCAAAGTATACAGGTGCGGCAGCTGCAGTTTTATTAAGTCCCGCGCCTGCAAATTTCACACCCGCTTTATCCAAGTTTTCAAAAGTATCTTTCAAACCTTTTTGTCCAAAATTTGGCGTGTGATTATTTGCCAAAGATACAACTTCAAAATTCATTTTCTTAAGGACCGGCGCCGTTTCTATGTCAGCACGAAATTCCATATCGCCGGTTACGATTTCTCGGCCGGGCGTTATTGCGGTTTCAAGATTTCCAAATGCAAAATCCGCGGTTTTTAAATATTCTGCAGTTTTTAAAAATGGATATTCATAATTTTTATTAGTACGCATTTTCTGGCCTACAACACGCGAAAGCATGATATCTCCAACCGCAATCATGGAAACTTTCTCAGAACCATTTGCAAGTTCGCGTGCACGCTTAAATTCCTGAAAATCATCTTTTAAAACTCCTTGTAGGGTAATTTTTTCCCGAACTTTTGGATATCTATAAGTGATTACGCCAGCGCCAACAACAACTGCAATAGTGATAAGCGAAACCGCAATGAATTTTTTATACATATTTTTTCAATCGATTTACTGCTTTGCTTTTCCAACAAATTCTTTTGTCCAAGCCGGTTGCTCAGGTGGATTTTGTGGCTTTATTGACTCATCTTCCGGACCTGTTGGCTGATCGCCCATGCCCATAAGCGTTCTCCATTTTTTGTCTGTTAAACGATCATTCATTGGCCAAGTAAATTCATAATATGAATAAATTCCACCTCTTGTAAGTCTTAATTTTCCATCGATCGGCACAACTGCATAAATTGTGAAAACTCTGCCGGTGCCCTCTTCAAGCACAAATCCATTTGGATCAGTCGCAACATCTGCAACGATTGCCGCAGGATTTTCATTCAAGAAAACATCTCGGCTCATTTCCGCCATATCCGCTTTATTCACCTCATACCAGAAATGCTCAATTTGTCCGCCATAAGACCTTATCAATTCATACTCCTCTTCCGTTAACTGAACTTCTTTTAATTCTTTTTCTGAAATTGTTTTTAAAGACATCGCGAGCGTTTCCATTTTGTTCAAGCTATCAACCATTTCTGGACTAATAATTGCGCGCATGCTTAAGCCCTTTTTCGTCATTTTCAAAAGTGATGCAAGTCTTGCATATACATATGGATTTGGCTCAACGTAACCACGATCATCCTCCTTTTCCGGACCTTCGCCACCGCCACCAAGCTCTGCATAAACCTGCTTTGCATATAAAATCGTGTCGTGTTTAAGCTCTGTCCAGCTTCCAAAATATGTATTCATTTCTTTTGCGACCCACGCCAGATTTGTCATGAATGAAGGATAGCCTTCGTTTTTTTCTTTTGTTAAAGGCAAAATTGAATATAGCCATCCCCAATATAAATTCTGCGTCCAAATTTCTTGCTTGAGTCCTCCAACGTATTCTTTCATCTTCTCCATATTATTTGTGTAGTTTGCAAATTCCGTATCTTTGGCTTCTTTAAGCAAACTATAAGCATATTTGGAACCCATTGCGGCCGCTATATCAAGGGATTTTGGAAGCATTCTTTTTGCGCCCGCAGGATTCTGATCAACGTCTCTATAAACTAATTTCTGGAAAATTGCGGCATCAATTGTGAACCTTTGGCCCATAAATCTGAAACCTGAAATTTCCTTTTCTCTATCAGGTTGAATATCTGCGTTAAAAATCGGCATTGAATTTATTTTTGGAGGTTCAAGATTTTTGAGAGATTTTTTTACCGAAGCAAATTTATCTTTATCCTGCGCGATGATTTTTACATCCGGATTTTTGCCGTAAATCTGCTCAATAATATCGATCAATTGATAATATGTAACGTCATCACTCTTACCGACAAAGAACGACGTTGGCTCATAAATTTTATCCCATGGCTTCTTGTTTTCATCTTTATCTAAAGCCAAAACAATGAGTATCGCAGATCTGATTTCATCATCGTTTTTGAAGCGGAAAGTGAGTCTGCCATACCACATCATTGATTTAAAATACGCTTTCAAGAGTTCTGTTTTATCATAATGTCCACGTGGAATATATTGGGTATAATCTTCTTTTAATTGATCGACTGAAAGTGGGCCTTGCGGTGAATTTGAAAGCTCTCCCGGCTTTATTCCAATGTTCATTACAGGCGATTCTTTAATCCCCTCGCGCTTATTGATAAGCGCGAGTTCGGCAGTAACTTCTTTTTCAACTGCACTTGGAATTTGAGTTGTCGCATCAATTAATTTTCCGCCAACCGCAAAAAATCCCATGTTCCTTTTTGTAGCATTCTCCCAGTCTGAACCGGCAAGTAATTCGTTTTGTGCAAGCGATTCTTTAAGCATTCCCGCGCTCAATGCTTTCAGCTCTGCTGCAAGATATTTTTCTTCAAGCTGTTTTAAAAGATGATCAAATAACAAATGATAAGTGTGCAAAATCGAATCTGTCGTCACGAAACTTGGTGTTTGATTATATCTATTCTGTTCATAAATTGTGAAAAATTCTTTGTAATAAGATGGAAGAGCAACGAACGCGTTTTTTGCCATCATCGTTTTTGCGTCATCAGAAAGCGAATATCCCATATCGCCTTTTAATGCCTTATTTATCGCTACATTTGAAAAATCCGCTGCGACTTTATACGGCTTAACTGCCGGTGTAACATCGACTTTCACCTCTTCATAATCTGCAAAGTTTTGCGCGCCTGCGAGTGCGGGCTTAAAAATCTGACCTGCTGTATCATCCACCACAGGCGGAACATCTGTTTGCGCGGGCTTAAAATATTTAAAGTATGCAAACGCTGCGCCGAGCACGATTATAAGTGCTAAAAGTGTGATTATAATCCACTTTAAAATACCTGATTTTGGTGAAGCTGAAGGCATTTGTGGGGTCTCTGAATTCTGCGACGCAGAATCTTGCGCCGGCGTGTTGTTTTGATTTTCCATTATTAAAAAAGGTTAGTTGTTCATATATTAAAATACTCCACTTAAAACTTTCTTTGAATAGGATTTTTACGTTTTTATTTTGCAGAAGCCGTTGGAGGCGCTGCCGGAGTTTCAGGTGCTACCGCTGGTTTTTCTGTAACTGCTACTGGCGCTTCTGCCGCTACTGCTGGTGCTTCTTCGACTGCCGGCGCAA
Organism: Candidatus Altimarinota bacterium; assembly: GCA_041666705.1. Classification (GTDB taxonomy): domain Bacteria; phylum Patescibacteriota; class Gracilibacteria; order UBA1369; family UBA12463; genus UBA12463. Next base: position 6,911 of record JBAYGM010000060.1, read on the forward strand.
CAGGTGGAACAACTTTTTCTCCTGCTTTTTTCTTATCTATAGCGCTAATAATAAACGCGCGCATTGCCTCTGCAGATTCCTTTGTTAAGCCATCAATGTGAGGCTCGACTTCCGAATAAGTGACGCTTGAAAAATGAACATCTTGTAATCCAAAAAGTTTATCCAAAAAGTCCTGATTAATAAAAACGTCCTGAATGTGCTCATATGGAATTGCGATTTCATTCTGAGTAACCGCACCTTTTCTAATCATTATGCATTCGGTCGTAAAATCGTAAAAATATTTACCAAAATATCTTTTTTGATAAAAATAAACCGCAACAAAAACAACAATTGCAATAATGATG
>JBAYGM010000061.1:0-7175 GCA_041666705.1 Candidatus Altimarinota bacterium
AAAAACACGTTTTGGAATATCATATTTCGCTTGAAAAGATCAATCAAAGAGCGGAAGAAATGAGCGAGAAAGATCAAGAAATGGCTGATTTGAAACACTTGCAGAACGTTGGCGTTTTTTATGTTTTGGAATATACGCTTCAGGTTTTGTTTGAATTTAGTCGAATTTCCGATGAAGATAAGAGAAAATTATTGAACGATGGTCTAAAAACTGATGCCGGTAATTTGCCTTCATATTTGCCGCTCGAAGATAGCTTTAGACAAGAATTGTGTTTGAAGGTTTTTGACGAGAAACTGCGAAATAATTTGCTTTTTGCTTTTTATGAATTTGAAGAAAATTTGGAAGGTGAAATTGATTTGAAAAGATTTGTGCAAGCCTTAAAAAGGTTTAATTTATTTGTTTTAAATGAGTTTGATAAAAAAGGGTTTAAAACGTTTAAAGCGCTTGTTTATAAGCCATTTGGAAACAACGTGGGTTTGAGTGAAATTATAGGAAAAATTAATTTATTAAAAATTTAAAAACAAAAATATATGTCACAACCAGATCCAAATCAAGTTCAAGGAATAGACACAAAAGAAGTTCAAGATAAAAAAGCTCTTCCTGCGGAGGGTGGAGTTGATGTTAAGGAGAAAGAGGCTAGGGCGATTTTGGGAGAGATGGAGGAGTCAAGATTGGAAGAAGGGGATGCGCATGCGCAAAAACAAGAAAAATTAGAGCCTAAGCTGGATGAAGTAAAAATTTGTAGAGACGTCGATGCAAGGTTTTTTCATTATAACCTTGAGCGTAAATCAACTGGTATGTTTGGTGGAACCGTTTCGTATCCGGCCTTTTTCAATTACGCGGAGGTTGGAGCGATGTGTGAAAGGTTTGTCGAGTTGAGAGCTAAAATAGATAAAGAATTGAGAAAGAGACCTAATTATCGTTCGTTTGATCATGATTTGTATTTTACCGATCTAAGTCGTGAGCTTGAGAATTTAAAATCAGAGCATGATAGGTTGAGGCGTAATATCGACGATAAATACCATGAGCTTTTCACTGGTTCTAAGGCGCGTAGTATTTTTGAAATTTTTGACGCTTTAAAAGGTACGACCTCTTCTTATGCTTGGAATATGAAACTTGGTACTTTTTTAAGTCCACATTTTTTATACGATAAAAAATATGTTGCAAAACTTTTAGATCGCTTGAAGGATGATAAGTCTGAATTTGCTTTACAGATAGAGCAATATCTTATAAGCAGATCGTATGATAATTTATATTTTACTTCTCCGGTTTGGAAGAAGTTAGACAATGATAATAGCGAATATTCTAAAAAAATGCGTGCATTTATAATGGATCACGTTGGAGATAACGTCACCTCTGAGAATGGCCAGATTGTTTTATGGGTTGGTGTCAGTTTACGTGGAATTCATGCTGGGAATGAGGATGTTTTAGCAAGAGTGAAAAAATATAAAGATTTTGAACATCAAGGGTATGCTCGAGACCATGCTGCTAAGATCAAAGAAGTTAATAATGAGCTTGATTCAAGGCTCGTTTTCAATGGTAAATATTTGGAAAATGAAAGTGATGAAGTTGATCGTTTGGAAATGATTAAATATGTTTTTTCTAATATATCTTTAAGTAGTTTAGAAGAGAAAGTTCCAATTCTTGAAAAATTGTTTGATTTTTTGGTTATGTGGCAAGAGTATACGTATTTTAAAGGAGAATTTCAGCCACGACTTGCTGTTCATTTGGATTTGGCTGATGCGAAAATTAATAAAGGAGAGAAGCTTGATATGGCCTTAGTTGATAGAATGCGAAAATTGACGAATAGAGATTATTTTTATCAACGTGGAGAAATTGTTAATGCTAATTATGAGTTAAAACAAGTAGGTTATTCATATAAAAGAGTACGTAAAGATAGAGGGGGAGTCGATAGATTAGCTGCGTAAATAAGGGGGATTTGGGCCGGATTGAAAGAGGGGAGGTAGGCTGGAGATTTGGTGAGCGTGTTTGAGGATAGCAAAAACGCTGTCTTACATTTTCATCATTTTTGGCTTGTCGAACATGCTTGTAATTGCAAGCAGAATGGCTGCACCGGCGAGGCCAGCGAGTATGCTATTCCATACTCCTGTGCCGCCAATCAAGAGTCCGCCTGCGATTGCTCCAACCGCTCCGACGATTACGTCTCCCGCGACACCAAAGCCACGCTTCGGCATAATCATGCCTGCAATCAATCCAAGGACCAAGCCTACAATGATCATAATTACGATGTCCATATAGATTGGGTTAATAAATAGTTTAAAACGATAAGCTTTTTTTGAAATCTTATCAACTGCTGAAAAAGAAGGTTGTGTTGTAATTAAATTCGCTTTGTAGCTATTGTTTTTCTGTTATCCAAGCCAATCTGTAAGCATTGACGTATTTCGTTCTTTTACCTTCTTTTGTTGAGTCTTTGACGCGCTTTCGATTTACATCAATTCTTAATTTTGTATTTGAAATCATTTTTGGCAACATACTGTCTAAATATCCTTTGAAGAAAAATGCATCTTGCGCTTCCGGGCATTCCGGAAACTCTTTTCGTGTTATTTCAAACAATTCTTCACCGGTATATTGAGTGTTGCCATCAGACGCTTCTGCTAACTTAGTCATTACGAATCTATTTATTGGAGTTAGTTTATTTAACTCTTTTACAGCTTCTGTAAACGTTGGTGCTCCTTCTGGAATTTCTAATGGATCTGGTTGCATTGCGACTTTTAAAACTTTTAAGTGAAATTCTTGCATTGCTTCCATTAATTTTTCAATAGTATCCATGACTTCTCCAGCTTGTTGCCCTTGTCTGTCATGCAAAACTTTAATCATTTCCGCGAATAGTAATTCTTTTCTTGCTCTGTTTGTTTGAGCTTTTGCAGAGTCATCGTCTTTGTCATTATCAATTCCCGTTATACTTTCAAATCTTGCGGCCAATTGTCCAAGAGCGTTTACCAATGCGTTGCATTTTCCTTCGGCTTTTAATCTTAAAGCGTCTTCCGGTCTTCCGGTTGTTTCTAATGCCCCGGCCATAGCATCACGAAGTTCATCTCTTCCTATTTTTCCTCGTTTTCCATCTCTGCTATGCGGTAATGCGCTTATTGCTTTTGTAACATTTCTGAAGAATGCCCCTCCTACTATGTCGTCTTCTCCTTCCAATAAATCTACCATTTCCATTGCTGCAGATACTGTCATACGTCCTTTTACCACTAATCCTTGCCTTTCTTCATTTAGTGTTAATAATTTTAGATAACCTTTTATGTGTGTTACAGATATTCCTTTTTCTCTTGATAGCATTTCCATTGCTTTTCCTTCTGTGATCCCATTTTCCGCCATTCTTCTCGCGATCATTTTTTTATAAGACTTGGCTTCTTCAATTGGATTTAAGTTTTTTCTATTTGTGCTGTCGAATGCGGCTTCAAAAATATCTTCTTTTGTTGCATGCCATTCGACTTTGATTTTTATGTATTCAGCTCCTTGCCTTGTCATTGAGCGCCATCTTCTTTCTCCGTCAACAAGTATGAACTTTAAATGAGCTTCGCCGTTTATGAGGATTGGAGTTACTTTAGCGGCATCTCTTTGTCCGTCTGTAAAAAGGTCGTGATCAAATTTCTTTTGATCATCAAATTCAAAATCTTCTCTTGGCTGATCTGGATTTGGAACACACCAGCCAATTGGCACGTAAAATATTTGTTCGTTTTCAAGGTCTTCACGTCTTATTAATTGAGCGTAGTCGTTTTTCAAAACTCTGCCACCTCTTGTGCATTGTCCAAGGTTTTCCGCTTTTAAAGAGTCTTTGCTTAAAATTCTCTCTTGCGGAGGTGTTTCTAAAAGTGGGGAGTTTTGGTGTACATGTTCCATGAGAGGGTATTTATATCAAACTATAAGTTCTTGTCAATTTTTTGAATCTAGTTTTGCTTGACTTTCTTGAATTTTGAAGCGAAAATGCTTTCCTTGAACTAAAAATAAAATATGGGAAGAGGTTCTGAAAAACCAAGAGTTGATAAAGATTTAACGCTTTCTACTGCTGATGCTGGTGATTTGCATGATTATTTGACTAAAAGAGCTTTGGCAGAAGATCTTGCTGCTTTGAAAGTCTCTGTTAGTACATTGCGATCAGGGATGAGGGATAGGGAGTTTGAAGAGATTGAGCGTGAATTAGCTGATGAAAGAGTGCGTAAAGAGAGAAGAGCTTTAGGTGTTCTTGGTGACGATGAAGATGATGATTTGGGCCCTGCTGAAAGAGTTGACATGACCCTTGGTGCTCATCCTCGTCCAGTTACTTTGACTCGTAAATTATTAGGAAGACTTAATGGTAGAACTGTTCATATTGTTGGAAGCCCACTTGAAGACGCTTTGAATGCAATTCGTCCTAAGACAAGAGGAGATTGTGAAAATAGTCCGCGTCCTTGCACGTGGGTTGGATGTAAATATGCTCTTTACTTGGACGTGAATCCTGATACCGGCTCTTTAAAGCTTAATTTTCCGGATTTGAATCCATGGGATCTTGATCCGAAATATTCTTGTGCGTTGGATATTGCTGATGATGGTGGTTGGCCCCTTGAGCGTGTTGGGCAAGTTACGAATCTTACGAGAGAGAGAATTAGGCAATATCAAGTTGCGGCTGTTAAGAAGCTTCGTCAGGAGCTCGGGCTTGGCGATTTGGTTGTTGCTGATGATATTGGTGTTGAGTTAAACGTTGAAGATGGAGATGACAGTGTTGTTGTTAATGATGAGAAAAGTTTGGCAAAAGCTAGTGTGGCGGTTTTGGTTGAAGGTGGCGTTGATGTAGATGGCTATAAAGCGGTTGAAGCTGCAGTCGTGGACGTTGTGTCAAAAAAGCCGGCTGTTGCTGCTCAAGGTGAAGGTGATGATGTCTTTGATATCGGTGGACTTGACGTCTAAACCCGTATTCCAATCTGATAAATCAAAAAACATACTATCCATGCGAGAGCGGTTGGGTAAAGAAAGCTGATTATTGCCCAGCGTGTTCCGAATTGATGTTTTATTATTGAAATTACAGGAATGCATGGGGAGTAAAGCATGATAAATATAAGTAAAATTACGGCTATAAAAGGATTGAATGTTGAGTCGTTTTGGAATGCGTGAATTAAGCCTTGTTCTGAATTTGTTTCGATTGAATATAAAATGCCGAATGTTGATATGAATACTTCTTTTGCTCCAAGTGCGCCAAATAATCCGGTCACGATTCGCCAGTCAAATCCTATTGGCTTGAATATTGGTTCGATTATCATGCTGATTTTTCCGGCATATGATTCTTGTATTGTTGGAGGAATGCCGTTTGCTTGAGGAAAGCTGAATAAAATCCATATTAATATTGAGAATGGAAGAATTATTTTTCCGGCTTTGAGAGTGAAATTTTTAACCGGTTGCCAAATTGCTTTGCAAACTGTTTTTAATTCCGGGAATTTGTATTCCGGAAGATCTGATTGCCCTACTAAAATTTTTCCTGCAAGTATTTTGTTAAATACCGCGCCTGTTAAAAATGCGAATAATATTCCGAGCAAATATAATCCAAATAAAGCTGTTCCTCTCCATTTTTCTTCAAAAAAAGCGGCGATAAGGAGCGTGAATATTGGAAGCGTGGCACTACAGCTTAAAAATGGAATCATCATTGTTGTTATGAGTTTTTCTCGCTGTGTTTTGAGATTTCTCGTTGCCATTATTGCCGGTACGTTGCATCCATATCCCATAATTAAAGGCACTATTGATTCGCCTTTTAATCCTATTCTTTTTAAAGTTGAGTTAAAAAGAAGCGATGCGCGATTGAGATATCCCGTTTGTTGAAGGATTGATAAGAAGAAAAATAGAAGAATAATTAAAGGGATAAAAACCAGCATTGCGCCGATTCCGCCAATTGCACCGTCTATTATCATCCCGCTCCACCAAGCGTGTGGGAGAATTGTTGCGAGATATTTTTGAATAAGCGAAACTCCTTTATCAATCATGTTCATTGGAATTGATCCAATCGTGAAGATTGCTTGAAAAATAAGCCACATTATAAAGAAGAATATTGGTAGTCCGAAAAATTTATTCAGAAGTATTTTATCTATTTGTTGTTGCTTGCGTTGTTTCATTGGATTATATTTTAGCGTAAAAATTTTGAAGATGTAACTTTAAATAATGCGATAAGTTCGACATAACTTTGAATACGTGCTACGGTTCTTATGCAAAAGAGAAAAACTCCTTTGTATCTATTTTTTTAACGACAATGAGTATGGTTGGTAAGATCAAAAAGCTTACTGAGAAAGGCTTCGGCTTTATCACAGGCGAGGGGCTCGAAAAAGATTTATTCTTTCACAGCAACTCTTTAGTTGGAATAACTTTCGCTGAACTTAGAGAAGGCGATTCAGTTACTTTCGAAACAGCAGAATCCCCAAAAGGGTTGAATGCTGTTAATGTTCAGATTGCGAAGGGTGGAGAGGCCGAAGTGGCTTCTGAGCCTGCAGCTTCTGAACCAGCAGCTGAGTAAGCTTTAAAAGCTTAAATTTAAAAGCCACGATTTCTCAATAAGAGTCGTGGCTTTTTTGTTTGCTTTGTTTGACGCGATCTATTTTTTCTTATCTTTCTTTGCTTTCTTCTTTTTCTTGTTTTTTGCGTCTCTGTTTTCGCCTTTTCCCATTTGTTTTGTTGTTATGAGGGTAATTGATTAACCTTAATTATTTTATCACAATGAGTCTTGCGTGAACATGCTATGTGATTAATAATTCAGTTGAATATGAAATTAAAAATAATTACAGAATTGTTATTTGTGGCTCCTTTTATTCTAGCTTTAACCGCCGGATTTTATTTATATAGTGCGATTATTGCTTTAAGTATTGTTAGCGCTTTATTTTATCATTTTAGTAAAGAAAAGAGGTTTTTTGTTATTGACGTTGTTGTTTCAGTTGGGTTGATAATGACTAATTTGTATTTTGTTTATTTATCAGGGTTTAAATATCCTTATTTTTATTTAGCGATAATTGCATTGGTTTTTTCTTTTTACTATTGGATGCGCGCGCAAAAATCGAATTACGATTTTAATCATTCGATGTGGCATATTGCGAGCGTGATGATAACGTTGTTTTGCGTGCTTGCGAACGTATAGCTTAGATTCCCGCAATCATTTTTATTCCGAGGATTGCGCCGATTATAATGAATGCGGATTT
>JBAYGM010000062.1:0-7051 GCA_041666705.1 Candidatus Altimarinota bacterium
TCTTGATGAAAATTGCCCAAGATCAAGCCCTCATGGGCGAATACGCCACCAAGGGTTTTTGGCGCATCTTCGGCTGGGTTTCAGTCTGGGTCCTTGCCATCCTAAACGTCGCCCTCTTGATCGCCCCGTTCTTTGTTCAATCATAATCCGCGGGATTAGTACACCGGTAGTACGTCGCCTTCCCAAGGCGAAAAAGCGGGTTCAATTCCCGTATCCCGCTCCAAAGTAGCGAGTTTTGCGGTCCGAAGCGGAGCAAATGCGTATACAGCGTTTGCGTAGCGCAGGAGGCCGAATCAAAAATTAGGCGAGCGAACGTGAGAATTATTTTTGAACGAGGCCAGCAAAACCCTATTGCAACAGGACAATGATGATGTTGACGAACAGAAATAGCGCAAAAAAGGAAGAGAGGCGGACCGCGTTGCGAACAGTGCTTTTGTCTTGTCGTATAAAATTTAGAGGTTTACTATTGAGCTGAAATATATATAAATAACAATTGTGCAAAACGATAATTAACCACAAGTACATGGATAAGAAAAAAATGGTAGAAAAAGTAAACCCTTTTGAAAAAAATTTGAAAGATTTCATTAAAAACATCGACAGTTTAAAAAGTTCACTACGTTTATCGATGGGGCTAATTTCATTACAACATAAAATAAATTTAAGTAAGCTACATGATTTTATCAAAAAAAACGGTAAGAAAAAAACTTCAAAATCATTCGTGCTTAGATATGAGGATGTAGATTATTATGAAAAATTAAAAAGAAATACAGACATTACACTTGCTTCGGATAGAGTCGTGCCAAGGAGCGCTCTTATTGCTTTGGTTAGTCAATTTGATGCATTTATGAGCTCGATGATAAGAATTGTACTTCTTTCAAATTCAGATGCATTAAATAAGTGTGAAAAAAGTCTAACATTTTCTTTATTATCTAAACTTAACAATATAGATGAAGCAAAAAGTTATATTATCGAAAAAGAAATTGATAGTATATTGAGGGATAATCATGCGGCTCATTTTACGTGGTTAGAATCAAGACTTGGGATTTCTTTACGTAAAGATTTGTCGATATGGGAGGAATTTATTGAGTTGACAGAGAGAAGAAACCTATTTGCTCATTGCGGGGGAAAAATAAGTAGTCAATATATAGCTAATTGCAAAGAGAGCGGGGTAAGTCTTAACAAGGAATTTATACTTGGACATGAGCTAGACGTTACTTCGCAGTATTTAGACTCCTCTTATAAATGTCTTTATGAATTAGGAGTAAAGCTGACTCATGTTATTTGGAGAAAATTAAGGTCAGATGATTTACGTGCTGCAGACGAAAATTTAAACGGAATTTGTTACAATTTAATAGATAGTGGGGCATATCCGCTTGCAGATAGTATTCTTGAGTTTGCAAATAGTGTTCTCAAAAAACACGCTGATGAAAGCAGCCTAAATTGTTTTATCATAAACAAAGCATTGTCTAAAAAATTAGGCGGTGACAAAAAGACAGCACGTGAAATAGTAAATAAGCGAGACTGGAGCGCTTCTTCGAATGATTTTAAGCTCGCAAAAGAGGCTATCCTAGGCAATGATGAGAGCGTGTTATTATTGATGAAGAAAATTGGCAAAGAGGGGGAATGCGTTAATAAAGCTAGCTACAGGGTTTGGCCGCTTTTCAAGGAATTAAAAGAAAATAAAAAATTTCAAGAAACATTCAAGCAAATCTACAAAGAAGAATATAAACTTAATGAAAATAGATTAGAATATAATATTAAGCTTACCGTTAAGTCGAGGAGTAAGAATAAAGGTTACAAAAAATAAAGCCCTGTATGTGCTACATTGCGAAAATGATTTATTAAAAATTGGATTCAAGCTATAATCAGCCTATGCAAGATATAGCTGAATTTATAAATAAAATCATTTGTGGAGACACGATTGATGTAATGAAAAAAATGCCGGATGGTTCGGTTAATTTGATTGTAACTTCACCACCGTATAACCTAAAAAACTCTACCGGTAATGGGATGAAGGATGGGCGAGGTGGAAAATGGGCAAACGCTGCTCTGCAAAAAGGATATTCTAATTATGACGATAATATGCCTCATGATAAATACGTTAAATGGCAAAGGGATTGTTTGACTGAGATGATGAGGCTGATTCCTGAAGACGGGGCAATTTTTTATAATCACAAATGGCGAGTTCAAGGCGGACTGTTACAAGATCGTCAAGACATCGTTAATGGTTTTCCGGTTCGCCAAATTATTATATGGAAACGCGCCGGTGGATTAAATTTTAACGCAGGATATTTTTTACCAACTTATGAGGTAATTTATCTTATTGCTAAGCCGAAATTTAAACTAGTAGAAAAGGCAAATGCCTATGGTGATATTTGGGAGGTATCTCAGGAAATGAAAAATGGACATCCTGCTCCATTCCCAGTTAAATTAATTGATAAAATAATTTCTGCAACAAACGCAAAAATTATTTTGGATCCTTTTATGGGCTCTGGAACAACGGCAATTTCGGCAATAAATTTTGATCGAGATTATATTGGGATTGATATTTCACCGGAATATTGCGAATCAGCAGAAAAAAGAATTAAACGACATCAGTCACAAGCTAAATTAATATAAAATATGGCAAAACCAATTATTTATACAAAACCGGCTCTAATAGCCAAGCTTAAAGGAATTTCTGAAATGGGATTTATTCCAAATGCGCGAAAGGGTAATGCCGGTGGTATTGGCAATACACTTGAAGATTTACTCGGCATTAAAGAAAATAATTTACCAATTCCAAACGCTGCTGAATGGGAATTGAAAGCGCAACGCTTAAATTCAACGTCGCTTACAACGCTTTTTCATATTGAGCCGTCACCGCGTGCTGTTCGTTTTGTCCCGCAAGTACTGTTGCCGCTTTATGGTTGGTCGCATCAAGAAGATGGGAAGAAATACCCTAAAGGTGAAATGAGCTTTCGCCAAACAATTCATGGTAATTCGAGAAGCGACAGAGGGTTCAAGGTAGTTATTGATCATAAAGAACAAAAAATTTTAATTTCTTTTGATCCAAAAAACGTTGATATAAAGCATAAAGGCTGGCTTAAGTTTGTAAAAAATAATGTCGGATACGGAGAATTAAACCCTCAGCCATATTGGGGCTTTGACGATTTAGAGCATAAGGCTGGTACAAAATTACTTAACACTTTTTATGTGCAAGCGGAGGTGGAAATTAGACGTAAAAAAGAATTTTACCACTATACGAAAGTGATGATGTTGCAAAAATTTAGCTTTGAAGGATTTTTAAAGGCACTTGAAGAGGGTAAGATTTTAGTGGATTTTGACGCACGTACTGGCCATAATCACGGTACAAAGTTTCGCATGAGGCAGGATTGTTTACCGATGTTGTATGAAAAAACAACTGTAATACTCTAATTATGTTAGATCAAATCTATTCATACCGAGAAATGTGTGACATTGAAAATGTACAAACCTTGCAGAGAGGTATGAATTTTCGTATGAATCCGCGGTATTCAGTAATTCTTATGTCACGTCGATCAAACGCGCCTTATTCCGATAAAATTCTAGAAGATGGTATAACTATTGAATACGAAGGTCATGATGAACCAAAAATTTCGTACGGGATGGATCCAAAAACACTTGATCAGCCATGCAAAACAAGAAATGGCACACTAACGCAAAATGGTAAATTTATTGAATCTGTAGAAAAATATAAAAAAGGATTATCGAATGCTGAAACGGTAAAAGTTTATGAGAAAATACTTTCTGGGGTATGGTCATCAAAAGGATTTTTCGATTTAGTTGATTGTAAAATTAAACACGATGGAAAGAGGAATGTATATGTTTTTTCATTAAGGCTTTCTAATGAGCAGGACATCGAAACAGATAGCTCTATCGATTTAGCTCATACCAGATTGATTCCAAGTGAAGTGAAAAAAGAGGTATGGAAAAGAGACAATGGACGATGTGTGATTTGTGGATCTATAAAAAATTTACACTTCGATCATGATTTGCCATTTTCGAAAGGTGGCACAAGCTTAACGGCGAAGAACATAAGATTGCTTTGTGCTAAGTGTAATTTGGCGAAATCAGATAAAATAGAATAAAATGCATTTATTATCCAGTCACTAGTCCAAAAATATAATCTCTCATGCCCCTCTACTCCCCAACCGCCCCCGCCCCCTTCCGCCTCTCCCGCTCCAAAATCGACTTATTCATCAAATGCCCACGCTGCTTTTACCTCGACCGCAAGCTCGGCATCAAGCAACCCCCAAGCTATCCTTTTTCTCTAAATAACGCCGTCGACAAGCTCTTAAAAAAGGAGTTCGATATCCATCGTGCAAACGGCACTCCTCATCCATTAATGAAAGCCTACGGCTTAAAAGCAACCCCTTTTTCTCACGAGAAAATCGACGAATGGCGCGACTCTTTGCATAAAGGCATCACTTATAAATTCCCAAAAACAAATCTCTTAATAACCGGAGGCGTTGACGACGTCTGGGTAAAACCCTCAGGCGAGTTGATCATCGTTGACTACAAAGCCACCTCCAAAGCGGAAGAAGTCACTCTCGACGCCGACTGGCAAGATGGCTACAAACGCCAAATGGAAATATATCAGTGGTTATTCCGCCATAATGGTTTCAAAGTCAGCAAGACCGGCTATTTTGTATACGCAAATGGCATAACAAGCCGCGACACATTTGACGGAAAATTAGAGTTCGATATAAAACTTCTCCCATACAAAGGTTCTGACTCCTGGGTCCCAAAAACCATCAAAAATATATACAAATGCCTCAAGAGTAACAAAGTCCCAAAGGCGGGGGAAGATTGCGAATGGTGCAAATATGTTGAGAAAATAATCCCGACTATTTCGCAACAGAATCGTCTGAAATAATATTGACGGTGAGCGTTTGCTCACCTATAATACGGGCACAGAAATAACTTCAATATTATGAAAAATAATAGAACAGATTTGGTAAAAATCGCATTATTCCAAGGAAAACAGATAAGAAAAATAATGTTTCAAGATAAATGGTGGTTTTCAGTGGTTGATGTAATTGAGGTTTTAACCGACAGCGAGAGAGCTAGTGCTTATTGGACAGCCATGAAGGCAAGGGTACAGAGTGAGGGTGATTTTCAGTTATCTACAATTTGTAGACAACTGAAATTGGAAGCATCTGACGGGAAAAAATATGAAACGGATTGTGCTGATACCGAAGGTATTTTTCGCATTATCCAATCCATCCCTTCCCCAAAGGCCGAGCCATTCAAAGCGTGGCTTGCAAAGGTTGGTTATGAGAGAGTCCAGGAAATAGAAGACCCTGAATTGGCTACCAAACGTACTCGAGAGTTATATAAGCAAAAAGGCTATAGTGATGGCTGGATTGAAAAACGTATGCGTGGCATCGCTATCCGTGAAGAGCTCACTGACGAATGGAAAAATCGTGGAGCTAAAAACAGTAAAGACTATGAAATTTTAACCGCTGAAATATCCAAAGCCACATTCGGCCTTGCTCCGAGCGAATATAAGACATTGAAAGGCCTTAAGCGTGAGAATCTGCGCGATCACATGAATGATTTTGAACTGATTTTCAATATGCTTGGCGAACGTGCTACGACGGAAATTCATCGTAATGAAGATTCTAAAGGAATTCCAAAATTGAAGAGCGACGCTCACGCAGGTGGTGATATCGCGGGCGGTGCACGCAAAAAACTTGAAGAAAGATTGGGGCGATCGGTTATAACGAAGAAGAACTTTTTGAAGAATCCGGAAAAGACTTAGCGTATACTCTCCTCATGAACATCTATCTCGACATCGACGGCACGCTCATAACCAAAGACGGCAATCCCGCCTTATTTCTTGAAGAATTCCTCGAATACGTCACCACCGAGCACAATTGCTTTTGGCTTACCACTCATTGTAACGGCGAGTCCGAACCCGTCATCGAGCATCTGAGAGGCAAGATATCTGGAGAAGCCTTGGGCTATGCCAGAAAGATAAAACCCACCACTTGGACTACATTAAAAACCGACGGAATCGACTTCACCGAAGACTTTCGGTGGTTTGACGATTACATTATGGAAGCCGAGATGGCCGTATTGAAAGAGCGCAGAATAATCTATAAATTCGTTCACGTTGATTTGAAAAACGATCCGGAGCAGTTGAGGAAGATGGCGCAAAGCATTATAGAATAACATTCCCCTAACATTTTCCTGACAAACATTGACTTCATCCAAAACCGGGTCTAACATTTAAATTACTTAAACCCCACGCCGTTGCTTAGCCAATGACGTGTTTTTTTAACGAAATTTGAACCAAAACCGTGAAAACTCAAAGAATTTTACTAGTTTTTCACGATTATGTTGACAAAACCGTGAAAAAAGAATAATATAATTGCATATGACGAAAATACTAAATGTCTTCAAAAAGGTGAATTCTCTACGTGAGAGATATTATAAAACCTCTATAGGGAAAGATGCTCTTATCAAGCTTATAGCCGAAACTGAAGTTGCTGAGCAGGTGTACAACTCAAATGCGATAGAAAACAGCACGCTCACCCTTGAAGAAACTGAAAAGATACTTCTTCAAATCGATTTAGATAGATTCATAACCGAACGGGAAATTTTTGAAACAAAAAATTTGGCACGAGTCGTGTCATATATAGACAAAAGAGCTAAGGAACAAGAGCTCAATCTGGATGTCATTTTATCGCTTCATAAAATGTTGATTTCGAATATTCGTGATGATGTTGCGGGAAGATTTAGAAAAGATGATGAGTATGTCCGAGTTGGAAATCATATTGCTCCTAATCCAAGGGAAGTCGTAGATCGTCTCGAAGAGATGTTGGCGGAATACAATGCCACAAGTCACGAAAATATTATTAAGCGTATAGCGAAATTACATCTTACATTTGAATATATTCATCCATTTGTAGACGGCAACGGTCGCATCGGACGCGTTATCAATAACTATTTACTTATAAGAGAGGGATTTGTTCCGATAAATATAAAATTCATTGATAGAAAAAAATATTACGAAGCATTTAAA
>JBAYGM010000063.1:0-6803 GCA_041666705.1 Candidatus Altimarinota bacterium
ATACGGAAGAATTAACAGCGCGCCGATATCATTGGTTTTCGGATAATGTTAAGGAAATGGTTTGCGAACCGCATTCCGGAGTTATGTCTGATGAAACGGTTGCGGCGCTGAATATGACTGCGAAATCCAGTGGAGATGCAAGAACTTTAAGCACTGATTTGGTTCGCGGAAATTATAATTCGCTGATGAAGGACGTTGCGCTTTTAAGCAGACATGCATCCCCTGTTTCGAGTATGGCGCGAATTAAAATTCACAAAGATCAGCTGACTTTATTGAAACTTGAAGATATCGAATTTAAAACGCATCCCGTTGTGCATGAGAATTTTGCGCAGAGCGCTTATTTACGAAAAATATTGTGGAAAATGTGCGACGAAAAACCGGAAAATTATGAAAATTTATTATCGCGAGTTGGCGTCGGTCCAAAAACAATTCGCGCTTTGGCGCTTGTTTCTGAGGTTATTTATGGCGCAAAGCCTTCGTATGAAGATCCTTCACGTTATAGTTTTGCGCATGGTGGAAAAGACGGCACACCTTATTTTGTTGATAAAAAAACTTATGACAATACAATCACGATGATGCGAAAATACGTGGAAAAGATGAGAATTGCACCGAGTGAAAAACGCGAAATTCAAAATAAATTTAAAAATTAAAAATTGATTGTAAATTGTTAATTGATACTTGATAATTAATCTAATGGGAATCTTCTTTAAATCATTTCAGCAAAAACTCAAAGCCTTGCTCCTCAAATTGAGCATTGAACACGGCTTAAATGAAACCGATATAGATAAGCTTCTTCGCATGGCTCATGCATTTCGCGCACAGAACGTTAAAACCGTCGAAAAAATTGCGGACACGATGATAAAAGATAAGCTTTTTGAAAAACCGGAAGAAGAGATGATAAAAGGGCTGAAGAAAGTTCTAAGCTCCAATTGATCTGATTTCTAATTTGGAATACCAACAAAAACGCCTGCAAAAAGATTTTCGACGAATTCTTTCAATTCGCTATAAGTCGGTAGAACACCGTGTTTAACCAGATAATCACGCATAACGAAAACCGCGAATTGAATAAGAATTAGCTTCACTTTTCCGCTATCGTCAAAGGCTGTCTTTTTCATACGAGGCGTATTGAATGTGCTTTGCACGAGCATGCCAAGTGCCCAGAGGTTTAAATCCGCTTTGATTTTTGGGTTTGAGGAATATTTGGAATCAACTTGAATCGGCGTAATGTGATGATTTTTCTTATCTTCCTCATCCATGAAAACCACTTCTTTTTCAAATTGTTCTTCTCCAAGAACCAGGATGCTCAACGTAAAATGCGCAGGAATGTTTTGCTCAAGAACGCGCGCAGCTAAAAGTAAAATATCTTTCTTTTTTGGATCTTTGAAAAATTGAAGAAGAATTTTTGTGAGTCTGTCTTCTTTTTTCTTTTGCTTTCCTTCGTCCTTTTGGAGCTGTTTTAACCCTGCGGCTGCAGCTTTCATCTGCTCTTTAAATTGCTCAAATGCCTGTTCGGACATCTGCTCTCCACCGCCTTCGCCGGGCGCAAACATTTCTAGATCGCTCATGCAGTTTTTATTAGTATTTTATTAAACGGGCATGATGCTGACTATCGACTGTTTTCTCATGTTTCCGTCGAATTTCTTAACTTTTTTCTCTGTGAAAAGAACTTTTCCTGCAATTTTAGCCACGAGAGTATGATCTTTGCTAAGAATAATATTCTTACCAGGCAAAAATTTTGTACCTCTTTGTCTAATGATAATGTTTCCCGCCTCCGCCATTTCGGATTCAAATAATTTGACGCCTAAACGCTGACCTGGGGAATTTCGATTGTTTTTACTGGAACCACCAGCTTTTTTGTGTGCCATAGTTTTTTATATTTTACGCCTGAATATTAGAATGCGCATATAATTTTACGAATATTTGAAAAGAATGCAAGCTAAAATTCAAAAGTCAAAATTCAAAGCTCAAAACCACAGCTAAAGGTTTAAAACTGCCTCTGTCCCCTATTCGCTTTCTTAAGCCAACTTCGAGAAACGTCCCCATTACTTGACATTCTTATTAAAATTTGTTATAAATTACAATATGAACAAAGGTGATCAGCTAAAAATAGAGTCGGTTCCCCTGAAGAATCCACTGAAAGCAGAGGCCCTGCCTCTGGCGGTGATATTGGCAACCATCTAAACAGATTTCACATTTTGCTTTTGACAATCTTGGGTATGCTTACAACGGCATGTTCCAGCGAGCCTGTAAAAGAATATGGACCAGGGATTGATCCTGTTAAGCTTGCTCAAGCTATGGGTTATTTTGGTGGGAAAGCCACAAACGCAACGGCTGAAGAGGCGGGGTCTTTAGCGGAAGAGTTCTGTGCAATGCTTGGATATGAAACCGCAGCACAATGTTATCAATGCATACTTGAACCAAGAACTGATGTCGCAAATATGCTTGAATGCTCTACAAGACCCTATTTTATGCCCGGACATCCGCAGGCCATTACAGGGAATGTATCAGATGAGAGAATTAAGAAATATAGAAGCACCCAAAAGGGAAAACCGGGGATACAAGAACTTATTAACTTTTTTGGCGAAATTCTTTCCCCCGGCAAAATCGATATATATAGGATTGATCCTCTTATGCTTGCTGAACACACGGCTGTTGGCAAATTTTTGCGACCAATTGTCGATCAGGCGTGCGAAACCGTTGGACTTAGCGAAGAAGAATGCGTCCTCTATCGAATAATATCTTTTGAAAATTCCGGAGAACTTTGGGCAAAATCAAGCAAAAATGCTGTTGGCCCCGGTCAACTTATGCCTTTTTGGATTAAAAAAGGTATAAAAAACGTTGGAGACGGGCTTTATACAAAAAACTTCTTTGTACAACGTGATTCAAAAGGTCGCACAACTTTTGATGGACGCTATGATCCTGTTTCAAATGTTGAAGCCGGAGCAAGAATAATGAAATATTTTATTGGTATATATGGAATAAACCACCCTGATTTTGTCATGTTGGCTTATAATCAAGGAGAAACCGCCGTTAACGCCTTCATCTCAGAATGGGCTGAAAAGCATCTTGGTGTAAAATTTTCATTTATTAAAAAGAAATGGAATGATGCGCACCCTGATGATCCTTTCCAATATTCATATTTTCTTAATTTCTTATACAACAGATACCGCATTGGTCTTGCCAGTATGCAAATGGACGCTGATCTTGTTAAAAAACATATGGGCAGTGACAATGGTGGCGCCGGATATGTCTCAAAGATAATAGCTTTAAATGTCGCAGCAAATAATCCCGGGAAATATGGAATCAAAATACCTGCTGCAAAAAGCTTGCCTGTCGTTATGGATGAAAATCAAATAGTATCGGAAACATGGAACAGCATGTTCGAGCCTGTTATAATGCCAAAAGATACAAACTTGCGTGAATTTGCAAAAACAAATAAATACGACATTGATGTTTTAACATTTATCAATCGCCAAGTGCGCAATATTGATGCAAAGTTTGATCGTGCAGTACGAATATGGCTTCCAAGACAAGGAGTTAATCAAACGCTACTTGCTCAAATAAAAGATGCCGGAAATAAAATGATCCCTTCCGCTCCTGTTGCAAAAAAAGACACAACTTCAAGAAACAAGGGTCCAGTCATTAAAGATAATCACAGACACGTCGCGCCTCCGCCTAGAACCGTACCTAGAAACACTACTAATCCAGCCCGCAGCGGAAATAGACATAGATAAGAGAATAACAAAATCCAAATTGCTCCAAAGGACAAATAAATTTCAAATGACAAAGTTTGAAATTACAAACGCCACTTCAATGTTTAGGCTTTAAGGTTGGATTTTGGACTTTAGATTTTGTACTTTCTATAGTATTTTACCCTTCCAAAACCTCCGGATTTATGATATAATATATGGATATATTAGAACTATGACAAAAACAAAAATAAAAAGTGTCGCTTTAGCGCTTATTGCCGCTGTATTTATGTTAAATATCGCGGTTATTCCCGTTATGGCGGCAGTAACCGATCTTAAGCCTACGGAAAATTTGTTCGTTAAAGAAAAAGTAAAAAGATCCGCTGATGAACAAACTGTTGATGCAAAAGATTCCGCCCCTGTCACAGTTGAAAGCACTGAAAAAGTCTTTAAAAATGCAATATTCTTAATTCAATTACAGCAAAAGTTAAAAGACGCAAACTCTTCATATCAAAAAAACTATGAAGCTTTTTCCGAAGCCAAAAAAAGGCTCGATGAAGTCGCCGATCAAACTTCGACTCTCAAGGAGCAAATTTTGAATTTTGACGCTGTAATCGAGAATACAAATAGCAAAATCGAAGCCGTTGCGACTCAAATAGGCGGCTATGAACAATCTCTTTTGAAGCTACATGAACAACTCGCGATCTATAAAGTCGCATATCAAGCTCAAAAAGACCTTCTTGGAAAATATGTTCGCATGCTTTATACAGAGGAAAATCAATATATAACTTTTGAATCCGACGGAGAGATAAGCGCGATTAAATTGCTTGTTGCGGATAATTCCGTAAGCGATAGCATGCAAACTTTAAAGTATCTGCAAACGCTTGAACAAGCCGGTCAGAATATGGTTAAAAATTTGGGCAAAGATTCCGCCACTCTTCAAAATCAACAAATGACTCTTGAGACTCAAAAGGCGCGTCTTGATGAGCTTAAAGCGCAACTTGAAAATGAAAAAGCTACGCTTGTTGAACAAAAACTTGCGAAGGCTCAGCTTCTTAAAATAACGCATGGGGAAGAAGAAGTTTATAGAACTCTTGTAACGCAATATTTACAGCAACAAGAAGACGTTTTGATGGAAATTACCGCACTTCGCAATAACATGGGTTTTATTGACGATAAACTTAAAGAAATGGGCTCAAATGCAACAATCGCAGACTTGCAAAGCTTAGTTGATCAAAGATCGAAAGATATTTACAAATATCAGCATTTATCAGATCCAAATGCGACGTTTACTTGGTCTGTTAAGCCTTCGAGAGGTCTAAGTGCATATTTCCGCGACTCTTCATATCAAGCAAGGTTTGGCATTCCACATAATGCTATAGATATCCCAACGCCACAAGGCACGCCGATTGCCGCAGCGCGTGATGGTTATGTTTATAAGACAAAAGACAATGGAATGGGTTATAGCTACATCATCCTTACGCACAGCGATAATTTCATGACTGTTTATGGCCACGTTTCACAAATTATAGCCGCTGAAGGGCAGTTCGTTAAAGCCGGTGATGTGATTGGATTGAGTGGAGCTACGCCCGGTACAAAAGGCGCCGGCTTGCTTACAACCGGACCACATCTTCACTTTGAAATCTTGCAAAATGGCGTATATAAAGATCCTTTGGATTATCTTTCACTTTTACCTTTGCCTCTTGATAGCATGCCATCGAAATATGTTAATAAAATTATGCAGCAAAGGGCTGATGCCACGAATAATGGAACACCTGGTGAGTCAGGCGATTCCACAATTGATTCCTTGCCGGCCTTGAAAGACGAAGATGTCCAAAAAATCATTGATGAAAGCGCAAATCAGGAAGCGGAAATAATGCGCAAACTTCTGGAAAAGAATAATTAATTTTGATTTTGGCAGTTTTAATGAGAGAATTTGGCTATAAAAGCTATTTTTAAATGATTAAAGATTGCGGAAAATGTAAGGCAAAATTTGAAGTAACGGATGAGGATTTGCGGTTTTATAGTTCTGTGTCCCCTGTTTTTGGCGAGAAGAAATATGATTTACCTGCGCCAACCTTATGCCCGGATTGCAGACAGCAAAGACGACTCGCACAATGCAATGAAATCAATTTATATCCCGGGGAATGCTTGATGTGTAAAAAGAAAATGCCGACTTGCTATGCACCACACGTCAATCAGCCGATTTATTGTCGTGAATGCTGGCATAGCGAAAAATGGGATGCAAGAAGTTATGGTCGTGATTTTGATTTTAATCGATCGTTTTTTGAACAATTTTACGAGCTTAGGAAAACCGTTCCCGCACTCGCATTAAACAGCCAAGGAGAATGCGTAAATTCGGATTATATTCATTATGCGGGTTGGTCGAAAAATTCATATCTGATAATGCACGCGGACTTTTGCGAAAATTGTTATTATGGCTATGGATTCAAGAAAAACCTTTATTGCGTTGATGGATTTTATAATTTGCACTCTGAACTCTGTTATGACTGCGTTGATATTTATAAATCCTATGGACTAACGTGTGCACAAGACTGCACCGCGTGCGCTTCTTCCGCTTTTATACGAGATTGCGTCGGATGCAATGATTGCTTTCTTTGTGTGGGGCAAAGAAACGCGAGATTTTGTTTTGAGAATAAACAACTAACTCAAGAAGAGTATAAAGAAAAAATGAAAATCGTTGATTTTAGTTCGTATAAAAATTATCAGGAATATAAAACGCGTTTGAATGAAATGGCAAAAAAACATACTTTTAAGGAATACCACGGTACAAATCTGCATAATTGCTTTGGCGATTATTTAAAAAACTGCAAAGATTTAAAATATAGTTTTGATTGCGAAGATGTGGAAACCGGAAAATATTGTTATCAAATTGTACTTAGTGGAAAAAGTTTGTATGACGTTTATCAATTTGGAACGAATTTTCAACTGAGTTATGAATGTACGATTTGTGGAGTAAACTCCTATCACTTGATGTTCTCTGATAACTCAATGGCGGATTCTAATGATTTGATTTATTGCTGGTATATGGAAGGATGCAAAAATTGCTTTGGATGTGCCGGAATGAATCACGCCAAATATTGCATTTTTAAT
>JBAYGM010000064.1:0-6579 GCA_041666705.1 Candidatus Altimarinota bacterium
AAATGTGCCTTTGCCACTTACATAAAGGTCGTGTGCGATTTTTGTGCGATCCCAGTTTGTGTCTCTGTCCATTGCGTAATATCTGCCGATGATTGTTGCGATTTTGCCTACACCATATTCTTTAATCTTTTTTTGAATCATTTCTATATATTTTTTCGCGGAGTGTTCTGGAACATCGCGACCGTCTGTGATTGCGTGAATGTAGACTTTTTTAAGTCCGCGCATTTTTGCAAATTTTAAAAGTGCGAAAAGGTGATGGATATCGCTATGAACGCCTTGATTTGAAATCATTCCAAGAATATGAAATGCTGAATTGTTTATTTCGCAGTTTTTTGCGGCTTCACGAAGGAATTTATCTTTAAAAAAAGCTCCTGATTTGATTGATTGATTAATTTCTTCAAGAGTTTGCCAAACAATTCTTCCTGCTCCCATCGTAAAATGTCCGACTTCGCTTCCTCCTTGTGTGTGAGCCGGTTCTCCGACATTCTCACTGTCTGTTTTGACGAGTGTATGTGGATATTTTTTGCGAAGTTCTTTCATGAAAGGTGCATTCGCGCGCGTGATTGCGTTTCCGGGATAATCCTTCCCCTCACCATAACCATCCATGATAATCAGCATTACTTTATTTTTAGTAGGCATAATTGAAATAAGTTGAAAGTAAAAAGTTTCCGAAGAATATCGCTGTAAGAGCCCCTGTAACCAAGAAAGGCCCAAATGGAATTGCGGTTTTTAAGCCCGCTTTTCCAAAAGACATCATTAAAATGCTTATTATTGAGCCGAGCGCATAAGCGATAAATACGGCGGCGATAAAAAGTTGCCAACCTAAAATTAATGCCATCATAAAGCCAAGAATTGAATCTCCGAGTCCAATCCATTTTCCTTTTGAAAGTATCCTTTGGCCTTCAAAGATAAGGAATGCAAAAACGATTGCGTAGACCATTTCTTTTATTGACGGAGCAGGGAAGTTAATTTGCATATGCGTTATTTCGTTTGCCACACCTGCTAAGATTGCTAGAACTATGCCCGTATACGTGAATACGTCCGGAATTTCTTTATATAGCAAATCATAGAAAAATATTCCAATTAAAAGAGTGCAGACTATTGCGCCATAAACATAGAAAATTGTGTTATTTAAGCTGAAAGTTAGCGCATGTGTTCCGAATGATAAAAATGGCAATTGAAAATAAAGCATCGCGAAAATTACGCCTGTTAAAAGTTCAATTAAGACATAATGTGGCGAGATTCTTTTTTTGCAATAACGACATCTTCCGAGGTTGAAAACAAAGCTTAAAATCGGGATTAAATCGAGTGCCGCGAGCGTTTTTCCGCATTTTGGACAGGATGATCTACCAAGCAGAATTCCTTTTTTATTTTTCTTGTGACTGTAAATTATTACGCTTAAAAAGCTTCCAAAACTGGCTCCCAGATAGAAGAGAATTATTGAGAGGAATATATCCATTTTATTTTTTAACGATTAAATGAATTGGCCTGATAAGTTTTCTTTTCAAGCTTATTATACTTTTCCGCGGCCGTAGTTGCTATAGAAGTTGTGTTTTTATCTAAAGTGAATGCTTTTTTATAGTAATCTTTTGCGGTTAACGGATATTCCATTTGTTCATAAAGCTGGCCCATATTTAAATATATAGCTGACATGGAAGGTGCTATTGCAAGCGCTTTATCAAGATTTTGTTTTGCGGATTTATAGTCTTTGTTTGCGATGTTTGCCCATCCAAGAAGATTGTATGCCATTGCGCTGTTTGGATGCGCTTTTAATGCTAGTTTTGCGAGTTCCAGGGCTGCTTTCGGATTGTTCAATTTTTCAATATAAATCCAAATCGGTCTAACGAAATAATCAACATTCCCACTGTTTATTCCGAGTACTGTTTCATATGCTTTTGCGGATTTTTCATAATCTTTTTTCAAAAAATAAAGTTCGGCGAGTTTTTGATGAGCTTGAATTTTTGGTTCAAATCCTTTTTGTAGCGATGCTTCAAGATGCGCGATTGCGTTGTCGATTTTATTTTCGCCAAAATACGAAAGTCCTAAGAAAAATAAAGTTTCAGCTTTTGCAGGATCGAGTTTTTTGGCCTCTTCAAGCGCTTGTGATGCTTCGCTTGGTTTGTTGCTATTTAAATATGCATATCCAAGCAAAATCCATGCGTCTCTATAATCTTTTTTGCTTTTTATGACGTCGGAAAGTAATTGCGTTGCTATTGTGTTTTCTTCGGCGTTTATAAGCGCTTTTGATATTAATGTTTTTAAATGTGATATTTGTCCACCTTCAAATTTTGAAAATTCAGTGAATGCGTTTAAGAGTCCTTGAGCTTTGCTTTTAAGCTTTGTATCTGTATTTATTGTTGCAAGAAGCGTTTTCCCTTTTTCATATTCTCCAAGGTAAATTGCAATTATTCCTTTGTAATAAGAGACGATTTCTTCTTTTGGATCGAGTTGTTCAAATGTTTTGCTTGCTTCGCCAATATTGCCTTCCATCAAATATGTACGGCCTATATTTAACTTTGCTTCAAAGTCATTTGAGCCCATATTCAGGACTTCTTCGAATGTTTCACGTGCTTTTGTCGGGTCTTTTTGCGTTAAATAAATTGCTCCAATTTTCATAATGGGGTCGATTGACCCCGGCATCGTATTTGCCGCTTTTCTATATGAATTTATAGCGAACGCAAAATGTCCTTTTGAGTTGAGTGCGTCACCTTCTTTCATTAAAGAATTATAGCTTTCATAAACGCTTTTTGATGTGTTTACCGGTATGGTTTGAATTGGCTTTGCAATTGACGGTTGTGCTACTTTGAATGTTTGGATTTGTATGCCGGCGTCATTATCGCGGAACGGTGGAATTTTAAATATATATGCAAGATTAAGCCCAAATCCAATGATTAGTATTGTCGGCAATATCCATTTTTTACTTTTCTTTAACATTTTATTTCTGTTAATTTTAGCGAGTTTGCGAGAGAGAATGCGGCTGCGATTGCGTCTGCTGCATCATCTGGTTTTGGTGGATTTTTGAGCCCAAAAATAATTTGAACCATTTTTTGTACATTTTCTTTTCCGGCTTTCCCGTATCCGCAAGTATTTGATTTTATTTGTTGAGGAGTATATTCAGTTATCTCAATTCCTTTTGAGTGTAATATTTCCAAAATTACGCCGCGCGCGTGTGCGACCGAGATTGCGGTTTTAACGTTTTTCGTGAAGAAAAGCCTTTCTATTGCGGCTTTTTTTGGTTTCCAAAGTTTTATGATTTTTGTGAGGTCCATTGCAATTTCTGATAATTTTAGTTCAAGAGGGGAGTTTGGTTTTGTTCTTATGCATCCATAATCGAGCAGTTTGCAGGTTTGTTTTGATGTTTCTATGACGCCGAATCCGACAATTGTTGTGCCCGGATCTATGCCGATTATTATCATTTTAAATAAAAATTGTATTTATTAGTTTTTCGTCTTTGCTTGCATTTATTACTATAACAATTTTATTTCCTTTTTGAACGAGATTTTTCTTAATAAGAAGATTTCTTACTTCCTGCGTTGCATTTTTAATGTCTATTTTATGCAAAATTATTGGGTTTATTCCCCAAACGAGCGCGAGTTGGTTTTTTGTTTTTTCGTCTTCAGTGATAGCGATTATTGGTATATATATGCGATGTCTGGAGATCTGTTGTGCCGTGAATCCGCTTAAAGTTACTGCAACTATTGCATCCGCATTTATATCAATTGCGAGTTTTGAAGCATTTAAAGCTGTTGCGTTTGAAACCGGAAGATTAAGAATTTTTTGAGTTGGGAGTAGGTCGTGATCTTTTTGAAGATTTTTTTCAACGACAGAGGCAACGCGTGAAAGTGTTTTTACCGCATCTACCGGATATTTTCCAACTGCCGTTTCATTTGAAAGCATCATTGCGTCCGTGTGGTCAAAAACCGCATTTGCAGCGTCGGAAATTTCGGCACGTGTTGGAGTTGCGTTTTCAACCATGGATTGAAGAATTTGCGTTGCTGTAATAACCGGTTTGCCGTATAGATTCGCGAGGTGGATTATGCGCTTTTGCGTCAATGGAACTGTTTCCGCCGGCATTTCAACGCCAAGATCGCCACGTGCAACCATGACTCCATCTGCAACTTTCATGATATTTTTGAGATTTCGAACAGCCTCAGGTCTTTCAATTTTCGCGATGACTTTTGCTTTGCTGTGGTGCTTTGCTATGATTTTTTTAAGCCTAACTATGTCGTTTGCGCATTTAACAAACGAAAGAGCAATGTAGTCCACATCGTTTTTTATGCCAAAAATTGTATCTTTTTTATCTTTTGCGGTGATTGGGTCTGCGCTGATTGTTACGCCCGGAACATTGATTCCTTTGTGAGTTTTGACAATTCCGCCTTTTAAAACTTTACAGTAAATATTCTGGAATCTGTCATAAATAACCTCAAGTTCAATTGTTCCATCATCGATAAGGATGATGTCGCCACGCTTTACTTCTTTTGGAAGTTTTTTATATTGAATCGGGAACATTTTACTATTCCCAATTATATTTTTTGTTGTGAGTGTAATTTTTGCGCCTTTTTTGATTATGATGCCTTGCGCTGGCATTTCTCCAATTCTAATTTTTGGTCCTTGTAGATCTTGCATGATTGCGATTGGTACGCCTGTTTCAAGCGAAACTTGTCTGATTTTTTGAATCAAATCTTTAAATTCAGAGTATTTTCCGTGTGAAAAATTCAGCCTGACAACGTTCATTCCCGCATGAACCATTTGCTTGAGAATATGCGTTGAACTTGAGGCAGGACCAAGGGTTGCAATGATTTTTGTGTTTTTCTTTATCATTTTTGTTTTGTGTATGAGGTTTTACGCTTAACTTATTCTCTATATTTTAGCATAATTTTTGTGTTTTGGCTTGGAAATACCCTTGACGGAAGTGGAAGATGTGTAGTATAAAATTTTTACAAATATAACTAAATTTAATATGCCTTTGGTCCCAAAAAATCCATTAGAATCAGCTGCTCATGATATTTATCATTCGCGATTGTGTTCTCCCTTGACTGTCGCTCGTGCTAGGGGCGTTAATCATGACCCTGTTCAAAGAATTTTTCATGTTTCTGAATTGCCAGGCGCGCCTGAAATTCGAGATCGTTTGGGTGAAGTATTAGCTTTAATACCAAAGATTGATCGAAGATTCTCGTTCGAAGATCGTGGTGATGGAAATTATGAAATGAAATTTAATCCCGCAATTGCTCCGTAATCTATTTCACAGTAACGCTCTTTGCCAGGTTCCTTGGCATGTCGGGGTTGTTTTTGCGTAAGAGCGCAAGTTTGTATGCCAAAATTTGGACAGGGATGATGTTTACGATAGGGGATAGCGTTTGAACATCCGGAACGCGTATCCAGTAGTCAAAAACGTCTTCATTTGTGGGTGAAATGCCAATTATATAGCCGCCGCGTGCTTTAACTTCCATTGCGTTGCTTAAAATTGCTTTTTTATTTTCATCGTTTGCGCATAAAACAATGCAAGGAGTGTTTTTTTGGATAAGAGCGATTGGACCATGCTTGAGTTCGCCACCCGCAAATCCTTCGGCGTGAATATATGATACCTCTTGTAGCTTTATAGCTGATTCAAGCGCCATTGGATAATTTGATCCGCGACCGATTATATACATGCTTTCAAAGTTTTGCATTTTTTCCGCTAGTTTTGAAATGTGTTCTTCATAGCGTGGATTTAACATGTCGTTTATTTTTCCTGCAGTTTCAAGTAGTAATGTTTTTCCATCATTCAATCTTCCTGCGCATGCGTATGCCAGAAGTGTTATGACTGCGATTTGCGCTGTTGTAACTTTTGTTGATGCTACAGCTTTTTCAGGGCCGCATTTCGTTGGAACCACCATATTGGACATTTGTGCCATTGATGAAGTTTCAACGTTAACGATTGAAAGAATTTTTGCTTTTTTGCTTTTTGCTACCTCAATCGCTTCAAGCGTATCTGCGGTTTCGCCGCTTTGAGAAACGCCAACGATAAGTGTTTTATTTGTTATAAAATGATGATGTGCCGGAAATTCTGATCCAAATGTTGAATTTATGTGTTTGTGTGCGATTTCGGAAAATATATATTCACCGGTTAAGCAAACTTTTCCAGCTGTTCCACAGCCGATAAAGTATGTACCAACGGCCTTGTTTATCATTTCCGCTGCTCGTTTGATTATTTTATCGTCCTGATTTAAAACGCGATACAAAGTTTCTTTTTGTTCCATGATTTCTTTAATCATGAAATGTGAATATTCACCTTTTTCCGCGCTTTCTTGATTCCACGTGATTTCAACTATGCGTTTATTTATTTCTTTTTTATTTGTAAGTTCGTAGAATTTGGCTTTTGCATCGCTTAAAACGACCATTTGGTTGTTATCCAAATACATGACTTTATTGGTGTATTTCAAGAATGCCGGAATGTCTGAAGCGATATAAAACTCTTTGTTTTTGCCGACGCCAACAATTAAAGGGGATCCGCGTCTTGCCGCAATGATTTTGTTTTCTTTTTTGCAAATTACGACAATTGCGTACCTTCCTTCAATTTTTAAAATTGCTTTTCTGACG
>JBAYGM010000065.1:0-6472 GCA_041666705.1 Candidatus Altimarinota bacterium
GGTATTTTTCTTTTTGCATCTCTATCAAATTCCACAAAAACCAGATCTCTTGATGGTTTTTCAAGTTCCTGTTCGAATCCCGCCTGATATTCCGCTCCCCATTTAGGGAAATATATTCCTATTTCCATTTCTCCTAGTAGCGAAAAAATATCTAACGGGTCTAATCCGTCATGGCTTCCTGATCCCAAGAAATATGCTTTCTCCATTACTCCGGCATTTGGTGGATTCCTAACAACCGCCATGAATTTGTAAGTTCTTAATTCCGGAAAAAGATTGTAAAAGCCCGATTCACCTTTTACGCGATCCCAGTCTATTAATCTTGAATATTGATCGAGATCCGGTCTTATATCTCTCCAGTTATGTTGTAATGCATCATGCAATGGCATTTTATCTTCTTTTAAAAATAGACTTGCAATTTGTAGCAAATCTTGGTGTGCTTTTCTGACGTTATTTCTATGAAATTCTTGATCTTTTTTATCTTTATATGTTTCTAAATATTTTTTTAATGCTTTGAAGTATCTTATTGCAAATGGAGTTGTTAATGAATGCAATATTTCGCGAAATTCATGTGAATATGCTTGACCTTCAAAGGTTTCTGGACGCTCTACCTCAACCGATTTTTTTAAATAAGGGACTAAACCATGTATGAAATTTATTTCAGCCCATTTTAATTGTTCGATTGATGCCGTTTCACCGGCATCAATCGCTTCTTGCATTGCATCTCTATAAGTTTTTATATAAGGATGCATTATTGGTTTGCGTAACCGTAATTCAGCTTCTTTGATAGCTTGTAATGCGATTGAACATCGCTTCTGAGTTGCCAGTTCCGATGGCCCTTCTTTAAATAAGTCGATTGCCGTACTTATTGCACGTTTTTCCATATTTATTATTTTTGTATCGTAATTATACAATAAGATCGTTTATAGTCAATAAAATAGCGCGTTTAAAAATCCCTTGATTTTGTATTTTTTTTGAATACAATTAAATCTGCTTTCAAAAGTTTTGAAGGCTAAAACCTGCCCGCTTAGAGTTATATTATTTATCTCTACGGGCAGTTTTTATATTTGAGTATTTTGAGGCTGGAAAAGTAGATTAGTAAGCCAAGAAGTCCGCATGTAGCGACTTGAACCGCACTTAAAATAAAACCCGGTTGTATTAAATTTGTAATGAGGTTTTTTGCGGCAAAAACAATTATTCCCATGATCGTTGTTGCAATTATTATTTTTGCGATTTTTCCAAATTCCAAAATTTGACCTTGTTTGTGTGGAAGCTTGGTTTTAAGAAAAACTTGAAGTAAAAACCATTGAATTAGTCCTGCGAGTGACGTTGCTGTGGCGAGTCCATAGACGCCAAAATCAAAAATTTTTGTTAATGTAATGCTAAAAATTATATTTAAAACAACTGAGAAAATACTGATTAAAACTGGAGTTTTTGTGTTTTTATAGGCAAAGTATGCGCGTGATAAAAGTGGATTTATGCTTTGAGCGGCAAGTCCGATTGAAAGGATTCCAAGAGTCCCGGCTGTTAAAATAATGTCTTGTTCTCCAAATTTTCCACCGCTTAAGATAACTCCGACAATTTCTTTTTTTAGGATAATCATTCCGACTGCTGCGGGAATTATTAAATACATTATTTTATAAAAATTTTCTTTAAGATGATCAAAGAATTTTTCATGTTCTTCAAGTGCGGCAAGTTCAGCGAATACGCCAAATGCAACAATCGAAATCGATATGCCAATTATGCCCATTGGAAGGCTGTTTAAATTGATTGCGTAGTTCAAAACCGTAATGCTTCCGGTTGCAAGAGTTGACCCTATGATCGTGTCTACAACAAGATTGATCTGTATTGCAGAAAGGCCAACTACGCGTGGGATTATGAGTTTTCCCATTTCTTTTAAATCCCCTCTGTGCCAATTCCAGTTTGGCATGAACTTGAATCCGAGTCTGATTATTTCCGGAAGCTGAACTCCGGCGTGTAAAAATGCACCAATAACAACGCCAACTGTGATTGCGTAAACGCCGTATTCTTTTGCACCAATAATTGTTGCGAGGATTATGCTGAGGTTATAAACGACTGGTGCAAGCGCGATATAGAAGTATTTTCCGAATGAATTTTGAATGCTTTGCCAAATGCTGCTGAATCCAAAAAATAGTGGACTAATGAGCATTATTCTTGTGAGATTCACGGTTAAATCGAGTTTTTCTTGCGAGAACCCTGGAACGATTAGTTTTACAAGCCAAGGAGTGAATATAAGTGATAAGGCTACAACGCCGAATAAGAATGTTGTTAAGATTGTTGTGCATGAATTAGCGAATGCCCAGCCTTCTTCGGCTTTATCTTTTTTGATATATGCGGAGAAAATTGGAATAAATGAGGCGGAAATGACTCCGTACAAAAGTAATTGAAAAAGCATGTCCGGAAGCCTGAATGCGGCATAATAAGTATCAAGATTGTGTATTCCGTCTGCCGTTACGGCACCAAATGTTGTGGCAAAGAGGCGGTCTCGAAGTAAGCCGAGTAAGCGGCTTAATAAGGATGAAACGCCGAGAAGAACCGCTCCTGATAATAATTTTTGCCTTAAAGTCATGCTCAGATTATATCATAATTGCCTGTGTCCCCATCTTAGAAGTACAAGCCAAAGTTGAGAAACGTCCCTGTTTGCTTTTATCTTAACTTTATGTTATAATATAACAAATGGAAAACACAAATAAAAATATACAAAATTTGTCATTTTTTGATAGAATTTTGAACATTTATCCTCATGAAAGAGCGAGAGTCTTGATTTGTTGGGGGGTTAGATTCATTTATAGAATGGCTTTTATTTTGGCCTGGACAATGATTTTGTCTATTTTTACGGCTAGATTTAGTGCTGATAAATTACCGTTTTTGTTTGTTACACATGCACTTCTTTTCATACTTGGTAGTTTGGTGCACATGCATCTTATACAAAAATACCGTAATGATAAGCTTATTATATCTATTGTTGTTTCGGCTGTTTTTTCTTTGGTTTTCGCGTTAATCTTGCTCCCCTATTCGTTTAATCTTTATTTATTGCTTTTGCTTTTTGTTGAATCTTTTTTGATTATTCAGCTCACCGTATTTTTTGATACTTTTACCGAAAGATTTTTTACGCCGCTTGAAAGCCAGCGCACTTTTCCACTTGTTGAATCTGCTGATACTGTTGCCGGAATTGTGAGCGGCTTAATATTTATATATTTTTCCGTGATTATGCCGATTACGTATTTTGCGTGGATTTTGATTGGGCTTTTATGCGCTTTAATTCCGCTTGTTATTCACTTTAAATCTTTTACAAAATCAGTTCCGGGGATTAAACTTTTGCATCTTGAAAACCTGAATAAAAGGACTTTTACAAATAATATAAAAAATAAAGTTAGATTGTTTCATCAACATTCTTTTGCGAAGAATCTGATGTTTATAATTCTGCTTCAATATGCTTTTTTGATATTTGTTGAATATATTTATACTGGAGCGATTGTGACTTTTTCATCTCATAAAGAACTTCTTCCTGAGGCAACAATTGGCATGGAAAACGCATTTGCGCATACATTTGGTTTGTTTCAACTTGTTTTTAGCTGTGTGACGCTTTTGATGCAAATGTTTGTTGGAAGCAGACTTATTTCTTGGCTTGGAATTATTGGCAGTATGATACTTTATCCAATTGTTATGCTTATGAGCATGGCTGGACTTGTACTTAGGTTTGAATTTTTTACGGTTACTTTGACAAAAATAAATTCGGAAATTACAAGTGTGCTTTCCAGAAATTCATATCAATCTTCTTATTATGCTTTTCGAGAAGAAGAAAGCGAGGAATTTAGGCAATTTATAGATGGAATGATGAGGCCTCTTGGGACAATGTGTGGGGCTATTTTGCTCATCTGTGTGCAGCTATTTGTTTCTGAAAGATTTTCAAATTTAACAATCGTTTCGGCTATGTTTTGTTTGATGGTTATCGATTTTGTTATCGTAATAAGCTCTCATAAAATATATACAAAAAATTCAATTTCTGCGCTTTTGTCCAAAGATGAAGAGATTGATGAAAGATTGAAATCCGTTGAGATTTTGATGCAAAAAGGTCACTCTGAAGTCGAACAAGTTTTTCTTAAATGCCTTATTGATCCCGATAATCCTATTTTATTAAAAATTAAACTTTTACATGCTATAGCAAAAATAAAGTATTTCGATGCAATCCCGGAAGTTATTTCCTTGCTTTCTCATCCGCAAAAAGAGATGAGGATGGCCGCAATTGAAGCTATAAGAAGCTTTCAAAAGCTTGAATATTTTGATAAAAATGAATTTTCAAAAATTAAGATTTTTGAAACATTAAAAACGATGTTTTGGAGAGAAAATACCGAAGAAATTCGATTAAAAATTCTTGATATTATTTCGAAACTTGGAGGCCAAGGTTCTATCAAATTTATTCTTGAGATTTTGCAAAACGAAAAAGGTGCTTTGCTTGCTGAAGCCATTCGTTCCCTTAGACATTTTCATGATATTTCTTTATGTGAAATTTTGGAAGATTATCTTAAATCTGATGACCCAAGGCTTGTTTTAAGCGCAGTTATTTCCTTATCTCAATTTCCAAAATATAAATCGCTTATTAAAAAAACGATTGTTTCAATCTTGAAAAGCGATAAAAGTATTTTTAGATCGGTTGCCGCTTATGCAATCGGTGAAATTTGTGACGTTGATTTTAAGGACAAGCTTAAATCTTTATTTGAGCATGAAGAAGATGAGTGGGTAAAAGCCAATGCCGCCGTTTCTATGCTTAAGCTTAGAGATGACTCAAAAATAGAATATTTGATGGAAATTCTGAAAGATCATAAACATGTTTTTTCTCATAAATTGATTTATTTGATAAATGAGATTCCAAAAGATTATAGAATTGAATTGGATAAGTCTATTTATGGCGCGGCTCTGCATAAGATTCATACAATTTTTAAAAGGATGAGCGGTTTGAAACTGCTTGATATGCCGCATGAAGATTTAAAAGAGCTTCGTTATTGTTATAATCTGCTTAATTCAACTAGCGATATATTACAAATCGATGCTATTCTTAATAAAATAACAAAAACTTCAAATGTTTGATACAACAACAAAAAGATTGGTTTTTTATGTTTTTATTTTTCTTGCTGTTTTAGGTGGAGCTTTTTATGCGGATATAACTTATTTTAAGTATTTGGAAAATGTACCAACTTTATATATTGTTGTTGGAATTTTAGTTTTGGCTTTTTTATATACATGGCTTGTTGTTTATCTTTCAGTCGCGAAGCCAATATCAATAGTTATTAAGCAACTAAGCTGTCTTTTAACCGGAAAACCTTATAAAAAAATTATCACTACAAGAAAAGATGAGGTTGGAATTTTGGCTTATTTTTTTAATGAAATTGCAACAACTCTTGAAAAATTAACTGTTCAGGCTAAAGAAAATAAAAGAATGTCGGATGAATTATCTTTGGCGAGTAAGCTTCAAAGAGATATTATGCCAAAAAAAGCTCCGGTGATTTCCGGTCTTTCAATTTCCGCAAAAGCTTCTCTTGCTTCTGAAGTTGGTGGCGATAATTTTGATTTTCTTGTTTATCCTAAAAATGCTTTTGTTTATCTTGGAGATGTGACCGGGCATGGAGTTCCTGCGGCTCTTGTTATGACTATGACGCACGCATTTCTTGAGTCTTACACTGCTTCCATGGAAGATCCGTGTAAGATTCTTATTAATTTGAATGAACAGCTCCGTAAGAGAATTTCATCCAGAATGTTTATGACGCTTGTTATGCTTAGATGGGATATTGAAAAGAAAAAAATGACTTATACCGGTGCGGGGCATGAACACGTTATTGTTTATCATGCTGATGCCGGACAGTGTGAAGCAATAAAAACGGGTGGTATTGCGATTGGCATGGCTCCTGATAACTCAAAATTATTAAAGGAGATCGAATTGCCGCTTAAAGAAAATGATTTTGTGGTTCTTTATTCGGATGGAATCACGGAAGCTAAAAATATGAATGGTGAAATGTTTGGGCTTGAAAGACTTACAAAGGCTGTTGAAAAATATGCTCATCAATATTCCGCCGATGGACTTAGTTATCATATTGCGCTTGATTTGAAAGCATTTACAGGCGAAGATGCAATTCAAGCGGATGATATGAGTTTGATCGCAGTGCAATATGTTGGAGACAAGAAGGTGGAACAGACGGAGGAATCACTTGCTACTGAGTGGAAGAAGTAATTGTGAAATGACAAAATCCAAAATTCAAAGGACAAATGAATGACAAATGACAAAGGTCAAATGCCAAATGTGAATTTTAAATGACTAAATTTTAAGGTAGGTTTATAATTGAGCTAATTTAACTTTTATTTTTATGAGTAAAAAAATGATAATCGGCCTAATCGTCGTTGCTTTTTTGATTGGTGCTGGAATTTTTTATATTGAAAATTTTGGTTGGCCTTTCTTTTA
>JBAYGM010000066.1:0-6459 GCA_041666705.1 Candidatus Altimarinota bacterium
AGTACTTTGGATTTGTTGGAACAGGTTTTCCCCAGCCGAAATTTATGATTAATAGCATTATTGTTCCGACAATGTCTAAGTGTTTTAAAGGGTTTAAGCTTATGCGTCCGGCAAGTCTTGGTGTTGGATCACCGAGTGCGTCTGCGGTATATGCGTGCGAAAATTCATGTATTACGATTGCGATTAAGAGAGCGATGATGAAGTATAGAAATTCCATTTTGTTGTGTTATTTAATAGCGCGTTTTATTTTGTTTTTTTTGCCATTCTTGAAATGGTTTCATGCTATTTGCGCGATCGATTTTTTCAATAGAAACTTGTTTGCGTTTTGCTTTTCCGAGGATTACGTCGTATATAAATTTATCGTCAAATCCGATGCTTGCAGCGTCTTTGCGTGTGCATGCAAAATAAAGTTTGCGCATTTTTGCCCAGTGGATTGCGGCAAAACACATTGGGCATGGTTCGCACGATGAATAAATTTCGCAATCCGATAAATCAAACCTTTTGAGTTTTTTTGTTGCGGCTCTTATTGCGGTTATTTCCGCGTGGGCTGTTGGATCATTTGTTTTTACAACCATATTATGCGCTTGTGCAACGATTTTACCGTTTTTCGTTATGACTGCGCCAAAAGGACCTCCATCGTTTTTGTGCATGCCTTTTAAGGCTTCTTTAACCGCGATTTGCATGAATTTATTCATTGATTTTATTAGTTTTTTTGAATAATGAAGTTAATTGAAATTTTATAATTTTCCAGTAGCAAAAAATGTGCAGAATAACGAGAATTAACGTTATGTACCCAAGTGTTTCGTGCATGCTTCTAAATGTTCTGCCTCCTATTGCGCCTGTTAAAAATGTCGCTAAAAAACAGATAAAAAGTAAAAAGCTTATTAATGCGTTTGATTTTGGCGACATAGGGTTAAATTTATTAGAATAATTTAATATATTTTACCATAAAGATGAATAGGCTATTTTGGAAGCTATTTTGAAATGGGATTTGCTGGGATTTTGTGTGCACAAGGGAAATGCTGAAAAATCTCAAAATAAGTCTCCTTATGTCGACTAATTTTTTCGATTTTTCTCCTGCGTTCCAGTAACGCTAAATACGCGTTCCTTCCACTTCGGACCGCATTTCTCGCATGTAGCTGGCGGAGAGGCAGGGATTTGAACCCTGGATACCCTTTCAGGTATATTCGCTTTCCAAGCGAACGCACTAGGCCACTATGCGACCTCTCCGTGTGAAAATCGAAGTCATTTTAAGGCTAAAAGCGCGGTTTAGCAACCACTTAGGGTCAAATTTCATTTAATTGTTGCAATTTTATCGTTAGTTGTGTTAATCTTGTCGGCGTTATCGGGATTGATCCGCGAAAACTGTAATTAAATTAAATCTTAAAATATGGCAAAAGGTAAAAGCATATTCTGCGCTTGGTACTGCAAAGAGTGCAACAAAATGAATTACACTTCAAAGTATATCAAGTCTGCTGAAGGAAATATCACAAAGAAAACCAAGTTCTGTTCGAAATGCAAAAAGAGAACAGAGCATGGCAAAAAGGATATTAAGAAGAGCAATTAGAGGAAATGACAAAATCCAAATTGTTTCAAATGACAAATGAATGATAAATTTCAAATGTTAAATGTCAAAATGGGTGTGGATTGAATGATTTTGAAAAAGTGTGAATTTATTGTATCCTTAGATTCGGATTTCAGGTTTGAAATTTGTTTTGGATTTTGAGCTTTGAAATTTGGATTTCATCAATATAGGGCCTTGGTTCAATGGTAGAACGTTCGCCTCCAAAGCGAAATACGCGGGTTCGATTCCTGCAGGCCCTGCCAAGAAAATTTAGTCTTTATCTATATCTTCTCTGCGAAACATAACGCTATGGCCGCCTATCCCTGCCATATTTCCG
The DNA here is from genome assembly GCA_041666705.1 of Candidatus Altimarinota bacterium. Classification (GTDB taxonomy): domain Bacteria; phylum Patescibacteriota; class Gracilibacteria; order UBA1369; family UBA12463; genus UBA12463. The sequence goes on from JBAYGM010000066.1 coordinate 1,902, forward strand.
CTGCCGCTCATTCTTGCATAGGTTCCTGTTTCAGCCGCTTCTTCCCTTATTAATTTATCTGGAGCATTGTGTATATCCAGTAGGTAGTTTTTTCCGTTTACCTCAACTACATTCCATACATGGTAACCTCCTTCTTTTTTTCTCATGCCGGGTGTCATTATTGGTGGTTTTGTTCCGTCTGTTTTTAGTCTATATCTTCTTGCTCTTTCGTTGTCGTCAAATAAAAATCCATCAACAAGTCGGCATTTTATTCCTACTCTGTCCGCAAGGTATTTAAATAGTAAAGATTTGTGTATACATACGCCGATTTTATATTCACCTATTGGTACAAAATCTCCATTTGGTTTGTGCATTGTATGGTTTGTAGCAACGCGTTCATCATCTTTAGCGTATCTATCTTCTGATGGGCTTAATTGTTCTTCATTGTTATTACTCAAAACTTCGTTTACGTACTGTGCTAAAGTTAATGTTCTTTCAAAATCATTGGGTTGTAATAATATTCTTTGTTTTGCTTCCCGAATCATATTCTCTAATTTTTTATCTTTTCTGCTGTCGAGCAATATAGCTCTTCCTACGTGAGGGTCTATATATAACGTGTTTTCTGAGGTTAAAAAGACGCTTTGATCGTTTCTTGCTGAAAGTGCAAAAAATCCATTTGGTATTGGATCGTCATAGTCCAGATATCCGTTGCGTAGAAATTTAAGTGACATGCGTTCCGCTTCATTTCTTTCTATTTTTAATTCGTATCTTCCTTTTTCAGTTGTTACAATTATTGTTTCTTTTGGTTCAACTTCTGTAATCTTTACATCTTTTATAGTTTCGCGCCTTGTTTGTCCACCTGATGTTGTTACAACCATTTCTCCCCCTTTTTGTATAGGTTGCTCAAGTATTCCAAAAACCAAACTTTTAATTTTAGTTTTTATATTGAAAATTTCGTCTCTTAAAAACTCCGTCTCATCTTTTTCGAGTTCCATTAAAGCAATCCTTGGTTTATTTGCCGTTATCGCTTTTATGTAATCTACCTCGCTAAAGGTCGTTAAGAGTATTTCGTCTTTAAGATCCATTTTATTTTTGTTTTTTCAGATATATCATAATATTATACGCCAAAAAAAGCCTTCTTACAAGCCAAATAATTAGTTTTAGTCGTATGATGAATTAATCCAAAAATCTATTAAATAGAGTATTGAAGGCGAGTTTTGTATCGTTTTTATCTATATAGAAAAATAATTCTGTATAAGTTGATGATATTTCTATGATATTTATATTTTGGATCATGAAATGTTGAACCAGAAAGTGTATTAGCCCGGGTATTTCCGTGTATTTTTCGTCGAATTTAATTCCTATTGCGGAGATATTTTCTTTTTTGTATTTTGGTTTTTCGTTGATTAAACTCTGTAACGTTTTGATGAATTTATTTTCAAAAATGATTGTTATTTCATTAACTCCTTCGCTGATTGTTATGTATGTTTTTTCTTTTTGAATTTTTTCGTAAAATTTGTTTATTTTCGCATGTATTTCTTGTTTTTTAATAAACGTCATTATGCAAAGATTTGAATATGTTGTGATGTTTTCGGCTTTGTATTGCTCCGGTTTGATTGTTATTTTCGAAAGTTGTTTTTGTGATCTGGAAAGACTCATTGTGATTGCGCTCGTTTTTACTTCTTTTTTTGTTCGTGCTTCTATTTGAGGTTTTATAAAAGCTGATAATTGAGATAGGTTGAATAATCTGTAATGAAAGCCGAATTGTAGAAATGGATTTTTAGTTAAAATCTCTGTTATTGCTTCTGAAATTTTTATCATGAGGCTAATTTGTTATATATTTAACATCAAATTGTATTTTTTAACATTTTTTCAAAGAAATTGTACTGCGAATATGCGAAGAGGTAAAGATAAAGCATAATTATTAAAAACTATTATTATGATTAATGAAAACGCGTTTGATCCAAATAGGCCTTTAGATGTTGAGCGTGCAAATTTTACATTGCCAATATTAACTGCTGAGCAGCACAGTGGAACAAATGGATGTCGCTATGCTTTTAGTCGTGCCATGGAGCTTGTGGATGATCTTATTCAGGCTATTTTGGGTGATGAAAGGGATAATCTATATTCTAGAAGAGGAGATCCTTTTGCAACATTAGATAGGTCGTTTAGGATTCAGCTGTGGAATGCTTTTATATATGGAGGCGTTCTTGATATTCCGGATATTTGTAATAATGGGCCTATTTCAATAAATATACATAATGCTGTTATGGAGGCTACTGAATCGTGTGATGTTGCTATGGTTATAACGCCTTATCTTAGATCTGAAAATGATCAGCGTTTTATAGGTGGTACGATGGCTACTATGGTGAATTTTAATAGAAAAAGACTTCGATACGTTTGAATCTATTTTTTATCTTTTTGTACGTTGAAATAATTTAATAAGAATTGAGACATTTTAGAGAATATTGGAGATGCAGTGACATCGGCCCATTCACTTGAACGAGGTTTGTCGAATTTTACGAGGATTGCGAATTTTGGCTTATCTGTTGGGCCAAATCCAATCATGGTTGCGATTGTGGTGCCTGTGCCGTTGAGAGGTTTCCCTTTAAAGTATGTTTGGGCGGTTCCTGTTTTTCCCGCGAGATAATAGCCTTCCACTTTGCCGTTGTGAGCTACGCCGTTTTCAACTGCGCTTGTAAGCATTGCGGTTAATGTTTGTGCCGTTTTTTCGGATATAGATTGATTTATTGGACGCGGATCTGTTTTTATAACTTGGCCATTTTTTTTGATTATTTTATCTATAGTGTACGGCTTCATGCGGATTCCTTTGTTTGCGATTGCGCAATATGAACTTATCATTTGGAGAGGAGTCGCGGTGAGACCTTGTCCGAATGCGTGAGTTATAAGTTCGCTATCTGCCCAGCCTGAGAAGTGTGCGACTTGACCCGGATCTTCGGATGGCAATTCGATGTCTGTTTTGTCTCCAAAGCCGAATTTTTTAATATAACTATAGAAAAGCGTGCGACCGATTTTTTTCGCAATGAAAGCCATTCCTGTGTTTAAGGATTTTTCGAGGACAGTAACCATGTTGATTACTCCGTAATATTGATTTGTCGCATTTTTGATTTCATAAATATCAACTTTAATTGGTCCGGAATCAACAAAGGTTGTGTTTGGAGTCACTTCGCCATCGTCGATTGCGGCTGACATTGCGATTGGTTTGAAAACCGATCCCGGTTCATATCCTTCCATAACCGATTTATTTTTATAGACTTCAGGTCCGACCAGATTTGCAAATCTTGTATATACAACTTCATTATTTGGATATGTTTCTTTAAAAACTTGTATGCGATTGCCTTTTTCGCGGTCTATATAAAGCCAAAAAGAATTTTCTGCACCTTCGATCGGGATAAGCGCTTTTATTTCATCCGCGCTTAAATTTATAGGTTCTTTTTTGAATGCATCGCCGTATTTATTTGGATCAAAAGTTGGATATTGCGCCATTGCCAGAACTTTTCCGGTTGAAGGTTCCATTACAATTATTTGGCCATTATCCGCTTTATAGTTGATGACGCCTTGGCGTACAAGTTCTTCCGCTTTCATTTGGATCGAACGGTCGATTGTTAGAACGATGTCATCGCCATCAACCGCGGGCTGTATGACGCTTTCTCCAACTGTGATTTGGCGTCCCATTGAATCTTTTTGTGTTTTAAAAACACCTTTTTCTCCACGAAGAAGTGTGTCGAATTTTTCCTCAATTCCGTATTCGCCGAGATTTCTTGTGTCTAGAAATCCCGTTACGCTGGATGCTAAAGTGTTTTCCGGATAGTATCTGTAATATTCTGGTTGGAGTCCAATTCCCGTATAGTTTTTGTCTTTATCGTTTTTCTTGAGTTCTTTAATTTTCATGGAAATTTCCGGACCGATTTTTTTCTTCAAAATTACGTATCTGTTTTTGCCTTTTAGGATTTGCAAAAGATCGTCTTCGGAAGTTGCGAGATGTTTTGCGAGAATTTCTGCGACATGAGATATGTCGCTTATTTGTGTTGGATAAGCGATAAGTGTGTTGTTGTTTATTTCAATTCCAGGAAGGCTTTCAAGGGAAATTGCTTCGACGGTTTTATTATCAAGGCTTTGTGTTATGATGATTTTTTGACGAGTTTTTGTGCTGATTTTTTCTAAAGTTTCGTTGTAATAATTTTGCTTTAATTCTTCGTCGGTTTTTGGAGTAAGTAATTTTTGTTTTTCTTCAAATGTTACATTTGGGTCTAGTTTTTTTGATTCTTCTTCGATTCTTTTTGTTTCATTTTGGCGCGCTATATCTTCATCAAATAGTAAATTGCTTAATGTTTTTGCAACAACGTCCGGGCTTTTTATTAAAGTCGGATCGGCATAAACCGTGTCGAGAGTCATGTTTGTTGCGACTTTGAATGTCTCTTTCGAGTGATAATCTTGAAGCATTATTTCACCTCTGCGAGCGGGAAGTTCCGTGTAGCCGGAATGTTCTTTTGAGGCGAGAGTTTGATAATAATTTCCTTCAAGAACCTGTAGGTAAAAAAGACGCACAATTAACGTG
>JBAYGM010000067.1:0-6414 GCA_041666705.1 Candidatus Altimarinota bacterium
GAAGGGATTGGGTCGCTCATATCGACATGGATGTGATTTCCAGGCATTAACAATGTTAAACGACCGTCTTCGTTTTCAGTAAAGCCATCGCCTATTAATGATTTTGCTATGCGATCACGAGTATCTTCGCAGCCGGTTACTCCTTCGGCATAAACGTTATCGAGCGCTTCAAAAACTTTTGCACGCATATCGTCAATGGATATACATGCTGAAACAGTAAGTAGAGCCGCCACGGTTTTTACGACTGTCAGAAAAGAACCAGGTTTATTTAACATATTTAAATTTTTTTAATCAGGGGATAATTATAAAAAAAGAATTTTTATACGTCAAGTGCTTTAAAGATCCTTATTTTAAGCCAAAATTAGCGCTATCGAAATCCGTACCAGTACGAAAAATTAACAAAACCATCAATAATGTTACAATAAAAGCATGCAAGAAAATTCATGCAAAAATTGTGGCGCACATTTTACCGTAACTTCCGACGACCTCGAATTTTATAAAAAAATCTCGCCGACTTTTAACGGGAAAATTTATCAAATTCCTGCGCCGACCCTTTGTCCGGATTGCCGTTTTCAAAGGAGGCTAGCCATGCGCAACGAACATAAACTTTATAAACGCAAATGCGATTTGTGCGGTAAAACAATATTCGCACTCTTTCCGGAAAAGTCAGAATACAAAGTATATTGTCAGGACTGTTGGTGGGGCGACAAAATGGATGCGCATTCATACGCGCAAGATTTTGATTTTTCACGACCATTTTTTGAGCAATTTAACGAGCTTTTGAAAAAAGTTCCGGCAGTACAGTTGATAAATGATTTGAGTTCTTTGCAAAATAGCGAATATGTAAATTTTGTAAGCGATGCGAAAAATTGCTATCTTGTATTTGCCGCGAACTGGCTTGAAGACTGCATGTTTTCGACTTTTATCTGGAAAAGCAAAGATACGCTTGATTCGGCTTTTTCACCGGATTTGGAGCTTTGTTATGAATGTGTTGATTGCGATCATTTGTATAATTGCGATTATTTGCAAAATAGCGAGTCGTGCTCGGATTGTGTGCTTTCTTTTGATTTGAAAAACTGTTCGCACTGTTTTGGATGCGTTAATTTGCGCAATAAAAATTATCATTTTTTCAATGAACAGCTTGAGAAAGGAGAGTATGAAGCGCGGGTCAACGAGATACGAAAAGATTCGCAAAAATTTCAAGAAGCGCAAGAAAAATTCGAACAATTCAGATATAGATTCCCGCATCTGTATGCTCATCAAATCCATTGCGAAAACTCCACCGGTGATGCTATAAAAAATTGCAAAAACGTTTTTAATTCATTTGAAGGATATGAGAGCGAGGATTGTAAAAATATGTTTAATTTTCCGGGCGCATGTAAGGATTGCATGGACGTTAGCGGGTGTGCTGAAATTCAACTTGTTTACGATTCAGCGTGCGTTTTTCCGGGTTATAACGTTTCGTTTAGCAATATGATTTTGAATGGCGGAAGCAATATTTTATATAGCGCATTTTGTGTGAATAACTGCAAAAATCTTTTTGGGTGCGTTGGTGTAAAAAAGGATGAATATTCGATTTTGAATAAGAAATATTCTCGCGAGGAATACGAAGTGCTTGTACCAAAAATTATTGAGCACATGAAGCGTACCGGCGAATTTGGCGAATTTTTTCCAGTCTCTATCTCACAATTTGGATATAACGAAACTTCCGCACAGGATTATTTCTCAATGACTCGCGAGCAAGCTCTTCAAAAAGGGTATAAGTGGCGAGATTAAAAGAGCAGCCAGAATCCGATTATCGCAATTATTATTCTATACACGCCAAACCACGTGAAGGAATGTTTTTGAATAAATTTCAGGAAAAATTTGATTGCAAGAATGGCGACGAGGAAGGAAACAATGAATCCTAAGCTCAAAAATCCGATTTGACTAGTCGAGAATGCGGTAGCGTTTTTGTATAAATCCATGGATGACGCGGCAAGCATTGTTGGAACAGCGAGGAGAAATGAAAATTCGACGATGGCTTTGCGACTGAGTCCAAGAGAAAGTCCGCCGATAATTGTTGCGGCTGATCTTGAAACGCCTGGAATCATTGCAATTGATTGAAATACGCCGATTAAGGCAGCTTTTTTATATGAAATTTTTGCGATTTCATTCGTGCCCTTTGCGCCTGTGTCCCCATTTCCAACTTTTGAGCTCATGTCGAAGAAACGTCCCCATATGACAATAAAAATTCCGCCAATTGCAAGCGCCCAAAGAACGGTCGTAATGCTCGACATTAAATATGTTTTTACGATTTTATAGAAAATAAGTCCAAGGATTCCAGTTGGAATAAAAGCCACAATAATGCGTTTTAAAACAGCAAAATCAACCAAGAAACTTCGCCAATATAAAACGACAACAGACAAGATTGCGCCAAGCTGAATTACAATTTCAAACGTTTTCAAGAACTCCGTTTGCCCACCAAGAACTTGAGCGGTAAGCATCAAATGGCCCGTTGAAGATATAGGCAAAAACTCAGTTAAGCCTTCAATAATCCCAAAAATTATAGCGTCAATGTATTGCATGAATTTATTTAATAATCCCTTTCAAATATTTCACCGCCTCATTCAATTGCGGATCTCTCTTATTTTTGTAATCATCCTCGGTCATTTTTATTTCGATATCCGGCTTGATGCCGGTTTCGTCGATATTCTTTTGATCAGGCGTAAGCCATTTTGCGATTGTGACGCGAAGACTTGAACCGTCTGAAAATTGCTGATATTCCTGAACGCTACCTTTTCCAAAAGATTTTTCACCAATAAGAATGCCGCGTTTTAAATCTTGGATTGCGCCCGCAACAATTTCCGAAGCAGATGCAGACCCGCCATTCATCAGAACGACAAGCGGAATTTCAGGAAGTCTTGCGGAATCATCTGTTTGAATCGGATCGGATTTATTATCACGTTTTTTAATGTATACAACGGATTTTTTGCCTTTTATAAATTCGGATAAAATCTCAACCGCGATATCAAGATAACCACCACCATTTGAACGAACATCCAAAATAAGGCCTTTTGGATCTTTCATTAAAATCTGATTTATGGCTTCATTAAGCTCATCCGTGGTTCTGTCTGAAAAATGATTTATCGAAATATGAAAAATTCCATTGCCTTTATCTTTATAAGAAATGCTGTCAATTTCTATATTTGCGCGAGTGATTGTCATGATGATTGGTTCCGGTGCGTTTTTGCGAAGGAGAACGAGATTAACAACTGTTCCGGCTTTTCCACGAATGCGTTTTATGGCATCAAAAAGCGTCATTTCAGAACTTATTTTTTCATCGATTTTATAGATTATATCGCCGGATCTGAGGCCTGAATTCTCCGCAGGAGAATTTTTTAAAACCGTTACGACGGTTAAAGTTTGATCGTGGATCGTCAGCTCTGCGCCAATTCCTTCAAGATCGCCATTTAAGTTTAAGTTGAAATCTTTTGTTTCATCAGGTGTCAAGAATACTGTGTATGGATCTTCAAGCGAAGACGTCAATCCTTTAATTGCGCCATAAACCATATTTTTATTCACAACCATTTTCTCATCTATAAATTTTCCGGAAATCAAGTCCCACACATCCCAAAAAAGGCTTAAATCAGCGGTGTGTTTGGATATAGCTGTGCTTGAATCTTGAGATATAGGCGCTACTTGTTTATTCGTTAAAGTGGAAGCTTCCCATCCAACAAGAAATGAGAAGATGATGATAATCGGCAAGATAAAAAATAATGTTTTTTGTTTCATATGATAATTATACGTTGCATCGATTAATATGCGAATTGACATATGGGGTGGTAAAAGTATAATTAAATAAATTAATCAAAGCTAAGCGATGGGACAACTATATAAAGATCTTTTTAATTTAAAGCCAACCGACGAAACGCCGTTTGATGTTTTGACGGACGCAAGCAGACATACAACTATTTTCATAAAGCCAGATATGGATGCAAAGTGCGACCATCAAAGATATGGATTTGCATGGAATAGACCCATTGATGGCATGGTGGATGGCGCCATTGAGCACGATACGGACGATTATCATTACAGGGTGCAAGAGGTGATGCAGGAGGTTCCTAGAGCAGGATGGCGTGGAAAATTAGGGCTTAAGAGGTCGGTAAAAAAAGTTACATACCAGTTGGTTGGAGGGCACGGATTACCTCTTTCTGTTGGCATGGATAAACTCGTAGGAGGCGATGTGTATTGGTATATCGGAACAGTTGGGGAATTGTCGGATGAAGTTCGAGCGCGAATTGACGCGCTTAACGCGGCTTAATAAATTTTCATAAAAAATTTAAGATTTGTTTAGAGAGATTTAACGCACTTGTGATATGGTGCGGGGGCTTTTTAGAGTTCCTTGAAAAAAGGCTTTGATGTGCGAAAACAAACAGAACTCTGGAGGAAGAGATGAAGCGGAACGTGGTTGCGGTTTTTTGCTTGGTGCTGGTTGCGATGGTTTGCGGGTGCACGTTCGAAACCAATATCAACCTTCCGAATAACAAGGAGGATGTGAAGGTTGCGGAAAGGGACATCGGTTCGAGCAAGTTGGACGTCGAGTCGAACAGTGTGACGGATGTCAAATCGGGTGAATCGGATGCGCGAGAAGTCGAGAAGGGAAAGGATGTCATCGAGAAGGCGGAAGACGCTGTCGAGGAAAAAGCGGAAGTTGTTGAGAAAATCGAAGAAGTAACGCCGGAAAAAATCGAGGACGTAAAGGAAATTCCGGAAGATTCAAAAACAGAGTTTATTGCAAAAGAAGTGGCGGCGACGGAAGTGACAATGGAAGTTGCAGCCGTGGAGGAAGTCGCAACAATCGAAGTTGTGACTGTCGAAGAAGTCACGGCGCTTATTGATGTTCTTGAATGTGCGACCGATATGGCGGAAGCGCGTGAAGAAGATAAGTTTACGCAAGAAGACGTCAAAGAGTGTGAAGAAACGGGTTTGGCGGATATAATCGGCGAAGAAGATTCGGGTGCGACAATCGACGTTGGACCGATGGAGATTGGGACAAATGTCGAAACAGTTGAGGACGCGGTCGTTGATATGTCGATTGCAGATGATACAGCGATCGCTGATACAGGTTTTGATGCGGAGATCGAAGATATGTTGGTGACCGATATTGCCGTTACTGACACGACAATTGCGGACGTGTATGACGCATACGATGCGTATGAAACATGTAACGCAGGCGATACCTACGACGCGAATGAAATATATGACGTGGACGAAACGCGTGACGAAAGTGCGCAGGATTATTCCATGCAGGACGTTTGTAATTTTGATTTTGCGGCAGTTGAAGAAGTTGCGGCGGAAATTGCACAAGAGGAAACGGCGCAAGACGATATGGCGGAAATTGACGATATTCAAACCATTGACGCGCTGGAAGATATTCCGGTGTTTGTCGACATAAACGCGCCGGAAGAGAATCAAGAAGAAGTCTCGGAAAGTCAGGAAGAAGTCTTCGAAGAAATTGCGCAGGAAGAAGTCTCAGACAGCGATTGGATTCTCTACGAAAATCCGGATAAAGGATTCAAGTTTTATTATCCTGCATGTTGGACGCTGATTTTTGATGATGGCATGAAGGTGACGTTTGATAGCAATCCGGATTCCGTCGAAAATCAGGAAAACAGAATTTATGCGGAGGTTGCGATTCTGTTGAATGAAAGCGGCGGATCGGACATCGAGTTCATCGAAAATCTGAAAGCGCGCCTTACTGATAAGTTGGATATTGATGGCACACAGGTGAAAATCGGGATCAATGGCACGGGTGAGCATCTTGCTCTTTTTGCCGTGATTCCGCTGAATCACGCTGTCGTTGCGATCAATGTTTGGCATATGTATCCGGAGTGGGAAAATATTTCGGATACAAAAAATACGTTCGCAAAACTCGTGTTCAGTTTTGACAACATGTAGGAGGAGAAAATGAGAAACGCGGAAAAAGTGCGAAAGTTGTGCGCGTTGCTGATGGCGATTTTGACGCTTGTACTCGGTCAGCAAACGACGCAAGCGCAGACGACTCAGCAAGTGCCGATGTTCTCGGACATCGCATTCGACAACTACAAGTATGGCTGGGGCACGACCGCGATTTTTGATTCGGATCCGGACATCGGAACGATCAAGGATATTTGCGGCGAAGTCTCGGCGTGGTACTCGGGAAGAGCGTACGACAATCACCATGGCTGGGATCGAGATATCCCAAACGATGGTGAACGGTACGTGGTTTTTTCACCGGCACCTGGTATTGTTCAGACTGTAAGGAAGGGTTGCATCGACGGTTATCAGTCGTGCAATGATTCGGCTGGTAATTACGTCGTGATCAATCACGGGAGCGGTTATACAAGCCATCATTTTCATGCGAGGCCTGATTCAATTCAGGTTGAAGAAGGC
>JBAYGM010000068.1:0-6314 GCA_041666705.1 Candidatus Altimarinota bacterium
ACAAAAAATATTACATTCGAAATAAACAAGCCACAAAAGAAGAGTATGAAAAAATCCGCGCAGAATTATCTGATGCAAAAAACATGGAAAACGCACGCAAAGAATTTATCGAATTTATAAAATCCGCAGAACGAAAATATTGCACAATTCTTAATTGTGAAATTTCAACCGGAGATCATTTGATAAGCTGTAAAAACACAAAAAATAGCTTTTACGGCTTTAAATGCAAAGATTTAAAATTCGCATATGATTTTGGTGAAATGAAAGACTGCTACGACATTTATGAACCGTGGCAAGGCGAACTACAATATGAAACTCACGGTGTAAACGAATCTTATGGCATGAGGTTTGTGCACGTCGCCTGGAGAAATAATGACTTAAGCTATTGCGACAGCTGTTTTAACGCTCAATATTTATTCGGATGCAACGGAATACACAATCAAAAATACTGCATTTTAAATAAACAATATACAAAAGAAGAATACGAAGAATTAACGGGAAAAATTATTGATCACATGTTAAAAACTAATGAATATGGAGAGTTTTTTCCAATTAACTTAACGCCGTTTCCATATAATGAAAGTGTTGCACAAGAATATTATCCTTTAACGCGAGAACAAGCCATTTCAAAAGGATTTAAATGGCGTGAAAAAGATGCACGAGAGTATCAAAAACAAACATGCGTTTTACCAATTGATATAAAATCCGTGCCACCAGCAATAACAAACGAACTCTTAGCATGTGAAAAATGTGGGAAAAATTACAAAATCGTCCCACAAGAATTGGAATATTATAAAAAAATGAATTTACCAGTCCCAAGAAAATGCTTTGATTGCCGCCACATGGAAAGAATGGCACTCAGAAACCCTCGCCAGATTTGGGCTCGCAAATGCGACAAATGCAGCACGAAGCTGGAATCTTCTTACGCCCCAAATCGCCCTGAAAAAATCTATTGTGAAAAATGTTTCGTAGATTTTATTGAATAAAAACAAATATGGAAAAAATTGAAAAAATAAATTATCTCGATGGAATTCGCGCAATTTCCGCAATAATTGTTGTTTTTCACCATTACATTCTTGCGTTTTTTCCAGCACTTTATACAGGATACGTCGTAGAATCACACATCAATACGACTTCCGAAGCGTACCTTGCCGGTTCACCTCTTGGAATTTTTTATGCAGGCAACTTTGCAGTTTGCTTATTTTATATCCTCAGCGGCTTTGTTTTAAGCTACAAATTTTTAAAATTTAAAAATTACGAAATTATTATTTCAAGCGCAATTCGAAGATATTTCCGACTAGTCGTACCAATTTTAATCTCGGTTTTTATCGCATACGTATTGATGAAGCTCGGATTCTTTTTCAACAAAGAAGCGTCAGAATTTTCAAAATCTTCCTGGTGGTTTGCAGGTCAATGGGGATTTGAAACATCATTTTGGCACATGTTAAAAAGTGGCTTATTCAAAGTCTTTTTCGCATATGACGCATCTTATAACACAGCGCTCTGGATGATGTCATACATTTTTTATGGATCCTTTATAACGCTCGGCGTGATAGCGCTTTTTGGCAAACTAAAACTACGCTACATCGCATATGCATTAACTTATTTAATCCTAATCAACACTTATTATTCGGCTTTCATTCTTGGGATAATTTTGGCCGATATATTTGCAAATTCGCCCAATTTTTTCAAAAAATTCAACCGCTTTTATATAACAATTCCGCTTGTTTTGATTGGGATATTTTTCGGCGCGTATCCATTTGGCGTTTATACAAACGGCACAATATACGAATTATTCAATCTTCAATTTTTGCCTAGCCCGGGCCAATTTTGGCACATTATAGGAGCGTTATTAATAATCATTGCCGCATTTGCATCAACAAACTTTCAAAAATTTCTTTCAAATAAATTCCTAATATTCACAGGTGCAATTTCATTCTCGATTTATCTTATTCACGCGCTTATTCTCGGCTCACTCTCAAGTTGGATATTTTTAAAACTCATGCCACACTTTTCATACATAATCAGCTTCTTAATTTCATTCGCGATCTCCATACCAACCATCTTTATCCTCGCGCATTATTCAACAAAATACATTGATTCAAACGGTTTAAAATTCTCCGGATATATATATGAAAAACTCGCAAAACCAACGCTTCTAAAATTCAAAATCATCCGTATAAAAGAATCCCGATAAAAACGAACGTATTTATTAAAATCCACAAAGTATAGGTGATTATAATTGGCTTTTCTTTATGCGTAATCCCATATGAAAGCCAAAAAATATTAAACAAAATATAGCTTCCCCAGGAAATCGGAGCAAGCCCACCGGCGTTATGCTCAAACCAAACTTTAAAAACCTGTGGAAGAGTCATGACGGGGCCCAGAATCCCAACAATATAAATTGCTTCATCTAAAAATCTCTTCCATTTATTCGGGTTTGGCAACTGCTCACCCATCTGACAAACTCTTTTTCGGATATGATAATGATGTAAAGCCCCGTTCATAAATATTTTTATTTTTATTTTATAATATTATACCACAAAAACGGCTTTAAATCAACTCGCACAGCGTTTACAAACCACTCAAAATCGTGATAATTTGGAATCTATTTAAAATATAATCCAATTAAAAATGTCTGAAGCACAACAAGCAACGCCGGAAGTAACCATTAAAAAAGCAATAAAAAACAAAGCAGGAGAAAAAACGCCCGAAGCAACGACTAAAAAAGACGCCATCAAGGATCTCGTAGAGACATTGGAAGCAGCAAGAGACGCGGCAATAAAATATATGCCTGGAACACCCTTTTGCTGGGCACTATTCAAGCTTGGATTGCCTGCAACGTCTTTCATAAATCTAATCGCAGAAATGCGTAGACTTGCGGAAGTGAAAGAAGGAGACGGTAATAAAACGGACTTTAGTGAAGCTGAAAAAATCTTAGCAGCATATAGAAATAATAATGGAATTTTTGGCGAACGCGGTGAATATGAACAACCAAAAAGCACAAACGGAGCAATGAGTGGCATTTCATGGGATACAAAAAAACGCGCCAGAACTTGCTTAGACGAATGGCTGTAGAAGCAACGTCCAAATTAAATCTACCTATCGTTCAACTTCTTCTTTTTCAGCGCTGATTTAATAAACACCAAAGCGAAAATTACACCAATAACTCCGATTGCGGAAAACGCTTTTTCAATACCAAGCGCATCCGCCAAGAAACCTGATAGAATCGGCCCAATCACATATCCAATATTTGTAAAAAAGTCTTCTAAACCTTCAACGTCCTTCTCTATTGCCGGAAATTCAGAAATGTAATCCGCATAAGAACCGTTTAAAGAAGGATAAGAAATTGCAATCATCATAGAGACAAAAAACGTTAACCCAATCGTCAAAACCGGATTAACCGCTGAAACTAGAGCAAAACAAGAAAGTAAAATTGATCCAATCAAAAATGTAATATAAGCAACTTTTAATTTTCCGTATTTATTAGTTAATTTTGAAACGAAAATCCCGGCCAAAATAAAAGGCAATGAATAAGCGGCAAGCAAAAGGCCATTAAGCCCATCAAGCCCTAAACCTTCAGAGTAAATCGGCCCTATTGTCCAAAAAAACGCATCTACTGTATATAAAAAGAATGTTAAAAATAAAGCAGGAAAAACGTATCCGCCAATTTTTTTCCACAATTTAAATTGGCTCGCTGAATTCGGAAGCTCTTTCACGGCGCAATACCCATCTTCACATTTCACATCAACAAGTTTTTTCTTTCTAGTGACGATCATTAATAAAATCAAAAATAAAAATCCAACGAAAAGAAAAATCGCACTTCCGGCAAAAGTTTTAAAATCAACATATTCAACAATCAATAAACTGGCAACAAGAGGTGCGATAATTTCAGCTAAATACGCAAAAATCTGCACAACCCCAAAACTGGACGCATGATCTTTCTTTTCCGTATAACAACTGACAAAATCAAAAAGTCCAAAATTATACAAATCATAATAAATACCCCAAACAGCCATGGCAAGAACATAAATCGGAATCGTTTTCGCTTGCCATAAAATCAGAGGAAAAACAGCGGAAATCGCAAACATAAACATAAAAACCCTTCTAAAGTTCACGGTTTTCACGAATCTGCACATCAAAAAATCAAACGCCGCACCGGCAATCGAGGAAGATCCAAGAATAAAACCCATTTGTGTCGCCGAAAACCCATGTTCAGTCAAAATCAAAGGAACCGCATAAGACAATATGCAATCAAAAATCGTCCAGAAAAAAACCATCATCGAAAGCAAATAAAGCGGTTTATGGCTTTCCTTATACTGTTTAAGTTGTATATATAAATGCTTTAGCGATGACATGTAAAGATTTGTAATTTACAAAATGACTTATGCTTCAAATTCAAGCTTCAACCCATATCGAGTAAATCTTGCAATTCGATCTAAAAATTTAAGAGAACCATCGAATTTCTTTTTGCTGGCAAAAACAGGCTCATTAACAGCCTTCATGCCAAGTGAGCCAAAATACATTTTTCTGAGAGAAGACTGAAGTATCTGATCATCAGGATCTAAACGTAAATTAAATTTTGCCGCATTATCCAAAATCGAATCGAGCAAATCATCATTATCAGGATTAGCAAAAGCATTAGCAATAAGCCTTCCAAGCCCGGTAGAAAATTCCGATAAATCAACACCTATACCGCGAATCTTTAACAATCCGGAAATGCGAGGCAGGTGTGGCGTTATGTCTTCCGCCAAAAACTTAGAATCAGAATCTAAAAAACGCTCAATTGCAGCAAAATAAGCATCTTTAACATCCACATCACTCAATAATTCTAAAGCGTTTTTTTGCAATTCAACGTCATCAAAAGCATGAGCAGCTCGATAATTAAGATTTCTAAAAATTGTCGGCGCCAAATAAGGGCTCTCTTTAAGAGAAAAACTATCAATCACATCGTCCTTATTAATAAGAGAGAATGGTTTTTCGGCATCGGGTGATTTTCTTGCATATATGCTGTCGGGACGACCTTTTTTAACATTATCAACTTTACCAACCTTTTTAATCAAATCGTCAAAAAAAGATCGAACCTCAAGAGTGTTGCCGCTATCACCTGTCTGAACATTAACCGGGGATTGACCAGAAACAACAATCTCCGGTTCAGACAATACCGACGGCTCATTAAGATCACCGATTGCCTTATCAAAAGAACCATTAATCTCGACTAGGGTGCCTCCACTATTTTCATCATCAATCGCAAGTGCTTCTCTTCCCGTAGCGCGCGCAAAAGCTACGTCCAAAGAAGCTCCTTTTGCCAAAAGTTCGTCAGCAACTCTTCTTTGCTCAAAAGGAAGATGATTGACTTTATCCTGCAACATAGCCCATCCCAAACGCGTTGATGGCAAAACCTTTTGCCCCAAAGAATACCAGAAAGCAACGCCTTGTAATTCAGGAGAAAGGTTATTAATCGCCTCTTGTGCTTTAGCCTCTCTCAAGCACACGGACGGAGGAAGCCCGCTTTCTAAAAATTCGTTCGCAACTTCTCTTAACTCAACAGGAAGCTCGCCAATTGCCACTCGGGCTCGGGTTTGCCTTAATGCATCAAGGTCATTAATAGATACGCCGGGCTTACCCGCATCAAGATCTTTAAGCTCATCGGAAACTGGATTAAGATTCCCATCAACGTCATCTGGAGTAGGAGTTGATTTTGGAGCCATGATTTTTGTGTTTATGTTTATATTGTCTATATTATAACATAAAAGTGATTTTATTGCAACTCAACTCACAATTGTTTACATATAACCTAAAATCGTGCTAATTTGATCTCCACGCAAAAATAATCACGCTTAAAATGTCAGACCACGCAGAAAAACAGTACACAGTATTCCCTGAAACCCCACCAAAAAATCAATGTAGGTTTAAATGTGGTAAAGAAAAGCCTCTTGACCCAAAAATGTCTTATAGGCTTGTACACACAGCACAGCAAGAATTTCTAAATTGGCCAAAAGACCCAATCAAAAAAGTAAACATTGATGCAAGAGTAGGATACGTATTCACAAAAACCCAACATATACTTGAAAGACCAAAAGAAAAACCGGTGGGCGCGCTTTGGCCTGAAATTATTAAAAAGCACCTACAAGAAAAAAGATTGCCGGATCAGTCCATCCAAGAAATAAAAAACTGCATGGCTGCTCAAGATGAATTAATGGCAATCAGAGACTTAATTGTTAGGCGCGTAGAAGAAGCAATGAATGATTGTGTAAAAAAATTAGCAGAAATTGAATGGAATCCCAATATAGCAATGGAAATGGCTGCACATG
>JBAYGM010000069.1:0-6248 GCA_041666705.1 Candidatus Altimarinota bacterium
CACCATGTCTTTCGCAAACACTCCCAAGAGTTCCGACCGTGCAAAGCTCTCCTTCACCCACACAAGCTCCGCCGCCGACAGACACATCACATCTTCCGTCACAGTTTTTATCAACACAAACTCCACCAATAACAACGTCGGTTGCGCCCGGATTCATCGACGCGTCATTATCGTTACAATCGCCTGGCAACTTATCGCCAGGGCAAGATCCGTCTCCAATTGCGCAATAGCCATCGCCATCAATATCATGCGCAATCACGCCGTTAATTGGAATATTAACTCCTCTAAAATCAAACCAACCAACCGCATTTGACCATGCATATCTTCTTGAAACATCAATGTCTCCCGGATTATAGAAAGCTCCCGAAGTTGTGTATCTTTTAATGGAGTTATATGTAATTTTTCCAACATTATCGGTCAATGTTCCCGCATTACTATAATAAGGCGGCGCAAGCGGATATGCGTCTAAAGCTGAAGGTGTCGTTCCTCCATCAAGATCAATAACGCCAAATATTGGACTGTATATCTTCGAATTTGCCATAAAAACACCGGCATTCGTTATTACCGCTTTATATTCATAATCACAATCCCACCCCATGTTATTACCTTTCACGTTTTGAGCCGGATCAGAATCGTTACAATAAAAACTTATCATTCCAAGGTTATCATCCCATTCCCATCCTTTAAGAATAAAGTTTCCAGTAAAGCTACCATCTTCAGCGGTTTCTTTTTGGACACATGCGCCTTGATTAGCCCCAATGACAACACCGCTTTTATACGTCTTATCTCCAACTGTCACATCCTTTATATCCATCGAATTGTTAAAATCCATGATTCCTGAATTTGATATACCGACAGGATTGTTTTTTACGGCTGTTGTCTTGCCTTTTAAAGGTACGCATGGATTCGCGTCCGCAGCTTCAGCTACATTGATTTTTGAATATACAAAGCTAACGACCGCTATCGAAACCATTATTGTACAAAGCACAAAGGTAAAAGCGAGCTTACGTTTTGTAAAATTACTCATGTTTTTGTTTTTATTGTTGTTTAATAAATTATAACACAATTTTGATATTTTTGCAAGTCGCATAAGAGGGGGTTTGCGAGTAAAAAACTCTTCTGATATAATTAACAATTAGCACGTAAAATAAATTTTAACAACTTAAAAATGAGAACAAAAACCCCTCGCGTTTTCGCTTTAATCACAGCGGGAACCCTTTGCATTATGCTCGTTTCCGGCTTTGCAATTGTTTATGCCGCAAACCCACCACCATCCGGAAACGTTGTGCCGAATTTTTCAGCGCTGAAGGTTGCGGGAGATACAACAGTGGGCGGAGTTTGTACCGTGAAAGATCTTACTGTAACCGGCGATGCAAGTGCTGATATGCTTTCTACTGGAAAAATAAGTTTAGCTCCTTTAAATGGTAGTGCATCCCCCGGCATATTAAGCGGCAGTATAAGTCAAGGCATTGAAGTACGGGCTCCACTTTCTATCAAGGAAGCTGTCGGTATCGCTAAAAGCTTGTCTGTAACCGGGACTACGACCTTAAATAGCACCTTAAATCTTAAAGACTCAATGCAAAACCCTGGAACAAATAATGGTGGTGCTGTAAAAATTAGTGATCCGGAAGGTTTAAATGTGACTGGCGACATTAACGTGCAGGGGAAAATAAAAAATGGAACCGCTTCTGACGCAAATCGTCTCGTTATAGATGACTTTCTGGATGTATTAAAAAGCGTATTCATGGAGGGATTTTTAACTATAAAAGACGGCTCCATCACCTTCACGAATGCAATAAATTCAGATACTACGGTTTACGATGATGATGAGATTAAAAATGGAACGACCTCTTTCGCCATTACTGCTGACAGCCAGGCTCATAATATATATTCCATCGGCTCCAACTCTTTGAAGGAAGGCCTAATCAGTTTATATACGCAAGGACTAACCATAACCAATCCTGCGGATCCAGCTAATATCGACAATAATGTAACAATCGACAACGCTAATGTGAATATTAATGGCAATCGCACATTGGATATTTCAAATGGCACGATTGAATCAAAAAATATAAAAGTTGATAATCTATATACTTCCGCCACTGCTCTAACCTCATATATACGCACAAAGGAATATTCTGAAACCACTCCCGATATAGACCCCGGTGACTCCATAGAAGCGGACGTAGCATGTGGCAGCGCAGACTATATCCCTATTTTTTGTGGAGCAAATGGAAATGCCAATGATTACTCCATATCAATAACAAAATTAAGAATTAAAGATAATTATTGTGCGGTAAAAGTCGTGAATAAACATACAGCAGCACAATCCATTACATTTAGGACAGTATGCTTGCATAAATAGACAATCTAATTCTATTAAGATTGCTTATTTTTTGCCTTTAAAAATATTTTCACAAGTCTGAATCCAATAATATTCTTTTAAGTCTTTACATTTTGAAACATCCCCTGATCTTACTATTGCGCCCATTTTACCATTCTGCTCATTAGCATAGTCCGTTTCTTGCTTATCTTTTTCATCCACATCGATTAATGCTTTTATCTCTATTTCACATGACTGTTTTATGCTATCAGTCTTTAATTGTGCACATTTATTTAAATCCTTAAAAGAGATTGCCGTGTTTTTATCTTTCAATTCGCCAACCATAGCCACACATATCTCTTTTGTTTTTACATCTTTTATTGATTCACAAAACTCCGATTTCTGCATATCAATGGCTCTATTTAACGTTTGCTGGTCTAATGCCTGCTGTGCTTGCTCTTCCGGCGTTAAGCTTTTTGCACAACCGGTCAAAGATAAAGTTGCGACGAGCGCGAAAACTAAGGCTGTAAATAGAAATTTGTTTTTCATTGTGAAGGGTTTTAAATTCTAAATGTTATTTTAGACCGAGAATGCTATAATCGCAAGCGCGTTCATAAAATGGACGCGAAATTTGCGAAAAAACCATTATGAAAATTGCGTTTAAAACATTAGGGTGCAGGGCGAATCGGGCGGAATCTGATAGACTGCTGGAACGGCTTACTAAAGCCGGATTTTCATGCGAGACGGAAGATGTTGTAAAAAAATCTGATGCGGAAATTGTAATAGTGAATACTTGCAGCGTGACGAATGACGCGGATAAAAAATCCAGGCAAGCAATTCGGGCTATAAAAAATGCAAATCCAAAAGCGAAGATTTATGTTTTTGGATGCAGCGTCCGCGCGGATAAAAAGTTTTATGAAAATATGAAAGAAGTGGAATTTGCGGGAGAAGCGGAGGATATAGGGACGGAGGTAGCGAAAATGACAAATGACAAAGGACAAATGACAAACGAAACGGGAGCGGCGGTGCTTTCTCGCACACGCGCTGTTATAAAGATTCAGGACGGCTGTAATAATTCGTGTTCATATTGCGCGATTCGGCTTGTTCGTGGACGCGAAAAAAGTTATCCGATGAATGAAATTTTGGAACAAATAAAAGAAAAAATTACGCTTGGGTTTAAGGAAATTGTTTTGACGGGAATAAATATCACGAGTTGGTGCGGCGGGGAAAAAGATGGCGATATGAATTTAGATTTTGCGGATTTAATCGGCGAAATACTTAATAAAATTAATGTTCCGCGCCTAAGAATCAGTTCTATGGAGCCTGAAAGCGTTAATGAAAAATTTGCGAAACTACTTAAGAACAAACATTTTTGCGCACACATTCACCTGCCCCTGCAATCCGGATCAGATAAAATTTTAAAAATAATGCGCAGAAAATATGATACGAAAAAATTTAAAAAAGCGTGCAAAATGATTCGAAAATTTGCGCCTAACGCAGGAATTACGACCGATGTGATCATCGGATTCCCAGGCGAAACTGAAAAAGATTTTAAAGAAACCGTTAAGCTTTGTAAAAAAATCGGATTTTCAAAAATCCACGTTTTTCCCTATTCCAAGCGAAAAAATACGCCTGCGAGCATTATGCCAAACCAAATCGATGAACGCGTAAAAAAATCGCGTGCAAAAACTCTCCGAAATTTGAGCGAACAACTTTCAAAAAAATTCATCAAATCTCAACTCGGCAAAACTTACGACGTTTTATTTGAAGAAAAAAGTGTTGGCTGGACTCCGAATTACATAAAAGTTCATACATCGCCAGATAAATTGCTCGTGAATTCGATCAAGCCGATTAAGCTCACGGAAATGCGAATTGTAAAATCCGGAATTTAGGCCGCCCCGGGGCAGGAAGTCCGATAAATTTTGGCTCAAATAAGCCATTTTTAGAAATAATTTCTTGTACTGGTACAAAAAATTATTACGCGATTTTGGAAGTATTTTATTATATAAAAATCCGCCACATGGTGTGAATCGACATGTGCCTAAAATTTCTTCTATTGCTGCGCTTGCTGTTGTGCCGCTTCCTGCGCCGCCTGCGTTTGGCTTTGCGTTGGAGTAAACACGCCCGGAACAAAAGCAACAACGCTCAAAATCATGATTGCAATCAAAATAATTACTACGAATTTTTTCATTGTATGAGGGTTAAATAAGAAGACTAAGCAAGTCCGAGTTTCTTTCGAATTTCCTCGGCTTTTTGATCGTCTTCAACGGATTTTTTCTGCAATTTATATGAATTCTCCAAATCCATCCAATCTTCAAAATGCTTTTGTGCAAGCTTTTCAAGCTGTTCTGTGTATTTTTTGCTGAGTTCCGCAAATTTCTTTTTTTCGTCTTCAAAAATCTTCACGAGCTCATCGACTTGAGCCTGTCTTAATTTTGGAATCGATTCAACGATTCTCTTTTTTTCATCTTTTGTAAGAGAAATCGAACCTGCGAGAAGTCGCAAAAAGTATTGCTCATCAAATTTTAATTCGTGTTTTGGGACCGGAATATTTAAAACTTTTGGAAGTTTTGCGCCAAGTTGAAAATTCGCAGGAGTTTTATCTTCAGGTTGTGCAGGTGGTGGAGTTGGACCGCCGAATTGGCCGCCCATTGGTTGACCTGCTGGTGGGAACGCTCCCGCTGGAGCCGCGCCGCCGAATGCGCCTGCTGGTGGATATGCGCCGTATGGCTGACCGCCAACTGGTGCCGCATATTGTCCGCCCATTGGTGGTTGACCCGGAGCTGGTTGTGCGGGATATTGCTGAGCTGGATATGGTTGTTGTGGAGCTGCGTATTGTCCGCCCATTGGAGCTTGAGGTGCTGGCCTTGGAGGCATTGGTTGCTGAAGCATTGGTTGAGCCGGTCTTTGTTGCTGTGGAATTGGCTGGCCGCCGACTGGTTGACCTCCTTGCGGTTGACCCTGGAATTGTCCTCCTTGTGGATTTGCCGGATTGTATGATTGATCTGCCATATGCGTTGATTTTATATTAATGTAAAGATTATGTAAATAAGAAAAACCAGTTTTAGCGGTATGATTGGCGTTTTTTTGAATGCCTCAACTTTCATAATTGTAAGCATAAAATTTATCGCGACAAGCCCATACCAAGGAAACGGCATAACGGAAAACATAATCGCCTCGGCCATTCTATCCGCATAAAGCTTTGTTTGATTATTATTTTTCAAAAGTATAAATGCGGCAAAATCTGTAATATTCAACATAATTAAAGCCTGAATTGAAGCCGCAAAATATGATTTTGTAGTCACCGCAAAAATAATTCCGAAAATGATTGTAGAAGCGGAAAGCATGCGCGGAATTACGCCCGCCCTTATGGCTCTTTCTTTATGCTTTTTTAGATCGATTGCAATCGCAAGCATGTGCGCTGATTTTCGTATTAAATGACCCATAAAATAAATGTTAATACCGGTACGGAAATAACATCCGCAATAATTCTCATTTTTTTATCGCCAAAAATTCTTATTGAAAGCAAATTGGGTGAAAATGGCTTAAATGCGTGATAATAACTGTCAATAAGCGCATCCATTCCCATATGCAAAAATACGTTAAAACAAATTATTTTAACGAGAGTTGTATCTATAAAAAAAGACAAAACCATCATGAGAAGCATGAATATTAATTGTGAGTGGACTCTGTGAAAAATCCCCTGCAGGTTCGGTGTCGCGTGACCGGTTTTTGCTTCTTTGATCGTTGATTTAAAATGCTTTAAAAGATAAGCAACGTGGTCAAGATCCATAACCGATGATGCCAAAATTATAGGCACGATATTATCTCGAGCGATTTCCGGCCCAAATATCAAGGACGATGCGGCATAGCCTATAAGTGCGTGTGAAACTGTATTCATTTGATTATATTATAACATGAAATG
>JBAYGM010000070.1:0-6172 GCA_041666705.1 Candidatus Altimarinota bacterium
AGATCCATATTATAAGAAAAACTTTCACCTGCAATCAAAGCGCCATAACTACCGGCCTTAATTGCATCATTAAAATCCCCAGACTCAAGAGCGACAACGTCTGTCTTGACGCCCAATTCAAGCCATTTTTGAGATATATAGCTTGCAATCTGGGTCATTTGATCATCAAGCTTTTGATTTTGTGGATATTTTCTTATTAAAAGTTGAACAGATAATTCCGCGCCTTCTTTGTTTTTACGATATTGATCCCCTTTTTTAAGTTTTAATCCTTCATCGTCAAGATATTGCTTGGAAGTTGCAATATCATATTTATAAAACTTACCACTCAAATCAACTTCAAAAATACCTATTTTAACCGGGTCATAACCGGGAAATTTCGCAACAAGCTCATCCTGATCAATGGCTTTTGCAAGAGCAAGCCTAACCTTCTTTTTCCCAACAAATGCTTCATCGGTATTAAAGAAAAGCCCGGTATATTGAGGCAAAGTATAATCCGTAACTTTCATTGTCGAATTTGCTTTCAACGCTTCATATAATTCGTATCCGGCTTTTGGAACCGCATCCAAATCAGAAATGTTTTTAATCAACAAATCGTTATTGGCAAAAATCAAAAACACAACCTGGCTAATATTTGATTTCTGCTCGTAAAAATCATCAAATCTATTAAGAACAATCTTTATTGCATTATCGGAAGTTATTTTATAATCACTCATTTTAAAAGATCCCGTGCCAACAGGGTTTTTATTAAAGTCAGCACAATTAATCAAATCTTTAACTTCTTTATTTTTAAAAACATGATAAGGCAAAATACCTGTAACCATATCGGAAACAAGATACGAATTTGGTGATTTTAAGCGAAAAGTAACGGTTTTATCACTCAACTTTTCCACAACAACTCCATCAAACGCAGCTTTTATAATAGGATTCTGAAAATCTTCATGCTGAATAACGTCATGATAAGTAAAATAAACATCCTGAGCTGTAAAAGCTTGATCATCATGCCACTTTATTCCATCTTTAATTGTAAACGTATAAAGCAATTTATCATCTGATAAAGTGAAGTCCGCTAAATCAGGTTTAAAATCTTTCGTAGCAGGATCGTACTTCACAAGACCAGAAAAAATTAATCTTGAAATGTCTCTATCCGTCTCATTCATATCAGCCAAAACCGGATTTATACAACCAACTTTACCAACAAGTCCTTCCGTATAAATTTTATCAGAAACAACCGAAGGAGAATAAATCAACATGAACATCGCATATGCAAAAACTACTACAAAAATCACGCTCAAAACTCTTTCAATCAACGAATAAGTTTTCAGGGTCGCAAAAACCCATGAAAATATACGTTTCATATTTTTATTTTACGAATAAAATGGCCACGGAAAGGCCTGCAAACAAAACTGCAAAAATAATTGTAGCAATAAAAAGAACTTTTTCAGCTCCTCTTTTTACATGATAAGTCGAACCCATTCCACCAAACGTAGCTCCAAGAGCTGCTCCTCTCTGTTGAGCTAAAATTGAAATAATAAGAAGGATCGAAACTACAATGTGAGCGACTGATATTAACGTTTTCATAATTAATCTTCTTTATTTGTAAATAAAATATGTTCAAACCAGTTTATAGCACCAAAAACAACTGAAGTCCACAGATAAGCACTTGTAGTTACAATCGTAAAAGTAACATCTTGAAACTGTGCAACGCCAATAATGTATTTAACAAGCCATAAAACAAATATATTCAAAACAATTATAAAAAGTCCGGCTGTCAAAAATATAAAAGGCAAACTCAATAATTTCAAAAACGGCTTAACGATAGCATTCAAAAAAGCAAAAATAAGTCCAGCAATTAGAAAAAATTTCCACCCACCGGTATACGCAACGTCTTTTATCAACAAAGTTGTCGCGTAAAGCGCCAATCCATTGAGAAAAATATTTGTAATCGCCCTCTTTATCATAATTTTTATTTTCTAATGCTAATTTTAACACTTTTGCCGTCCAAATCAACACTCTCACTCGCATCCCAAGCAAAATCACCTTTATCTTGTAGCTCAATCGCAAGCGTTTCTTTCTTTACATAATCAGCAAAATCAACAATCGTTTTTTTGATTACGACATCTTCACATTCGGCGAAAACGTAGATCCTATCATTAACGTTATAATTGGCCTTCTTACGCATTTCTTGAATAAATCTGACAATGTCTCTGGCATAACCCTCGCTCGTAAGCTCAGGCGTAATATGTGAATCCAAAATAACAGTAATTCCATCTGCGCTTTCAACATCAACTTCACCCGCACCAACGTATCCAATCGCAAATTCATCTGCATCAAGGGTAAATCCGGCAACTTCAAGTTTTCCATTATCCTTAATTTTAAATTCAAAACGTTTACATGCGTCAATGATTTTTTGCGTATCAGAGCCGTATTTTGGACCAATGGCACGTGAATTAACAGCGACAGTCTGTTTTATATCACCACCAACTTCAGTAACGAATTCAAGCGCTTTAACGTTCAATTCTTCCAAAATAATATCGTTATACATTGCAATCGTTTTTGCATTTATCGAATGTGGAAGCGCAACCTGGATTTTACTCAAAGGCTGTCTGACTTTTATTCCGGCATTTGAACGTCCGGCAAGTCCAAGATTAACAATCGTTCTCACAACCTTCATTTGCTCATTCAATTCCTTATCGATAAGCTTTTTATTAAATTTTGGCCAATCTTCCAAATGAACAGATTCCTTCGCTCCGGCGACTCCATTCGTAAGATTTTTATACATTTCATCAGCCGCAAAAGGCGTAAACGGTGCAATTAATTTTGAAAACGTAACAAGCACGGAATAAAGCGTTGAATAAGCCTCCATTTTATCCGTATCATTTTCAGATTTCCAAAAACGCCTTCTGCTTCTACGAATATACCAATTCGACAAATTATCAACAAAACCAATCACAGGGCGACACGCCTTACTTAAATTATAATCATCCATTGCAACAGTAACGTCCGCAACAAGCGTATTTAATTCAGATAAAATCCATCTATCAAGAAGATTTTTTGGTTTAATTTTCAAGTCAACTTCTTTTGGTTGGAAATTATCAATATTCGCATACATCACAAAGAACGAATATGTATTCCACAAAATCAATAAAAATTGCTTCAAAATTTCATCAACGTGGCGCTCGGAAAAGCGCACATCGTCAGCCAAAACCGCAACAGAACTAAGTAAAAAGAAACGAACCGCATCAACTCCTTTATTCTCAAAAAGTTCATTTGGATCAGGATAATTCTTTTTTCTTTTTGATAATTTTTCACCATTTGCAGCAAGTAAAATCCCATTCACTATAACGTTTTTAAACGCAGGTTCATTAAACAAAATTCCCGCCAAAATATGAAGAGTATAAAACCACCCACGAGTTTGATCCAAGCCTTCAGCAATAAATTGCGCAGGAAAATTATCCTCAAATTCCTTTTTATTTTCAAAAGGATAATGAAGTTGTGCATATGGCATTGAACCACTTTCAAACCAACAATCCAAAACATCGGAAATTCTTTTTGCATTTTTCCCGCACTTTGGACACTTAATTTCAATCTCATCAATATACGGCTTATGCAAATCAATAACGCCATTTCGCATTGGAACTTTACCACCGGATAACTTCTTCAACTCCTCGACAGAACCTATGCAAACTTTTTCACCGCATTTACATTCCCAAATCGGTATTGGCGAACCCCAATAACGATTCCTAGAAATAGCCCAATCACGCGCATCCTCAAGCCATTTGCCAAATCTACCCGGACCAATATGCTCAGGTTGCCAATGAATTTTTTTATTATTTTTTATAAGATCTTTCTTAATATCCGTCACACGAATAAAAAGTGATTTTGTAGCATAATTCAAAAGCGGAGTATCGCATCTCCAGCAGTGCGGATAACTGTGTTTATACGGCTCGGCCCACAATACTTTTCCGGCAGTTTTTAAATCTTCAAGAACTTTTCTATTGGCGATAAGAACCGATTCGCCGGCATAATCCGTCACATGCTCTCGATAAACACCGCTCATGTCCACTGTATTCGTAAAAGGCACACCATATTTTGCACAAACGCGCATATCATCTTCACCAAAATCAGGAGAAGAAGTGACAAACCCGGATCCATCCTCATCGGTTACAAATTCATCTACGAGAACTTTAAACGCCCATTTTGACTCTTTTTTCTTATTAGCATTATAAGGAAATAAAGGCTCATACGACTTACCTTCCAATTCTTTTCCTTTTTTCTTTTCAATAATTTTATAAGGACGATCTTTTAAAATTGCTTCAACTCTGTTTTCAATAATCCAATAATATTCACCTTCAACCTCCACTTTTGCATAAATTTTATCCGGATGAACTATTATCGCAATTTGTCCCGGCAAACACCACGGGGTCGTTGTCCAAGCCAAATAATAAGTATTATCCTCTTCATCTGATTTAAATTTAACAACAAGACTAGAATCAATAACGTCTTTATAACCTTGTGTAACTTCAAAATTACTCAACGCGGTTTCACATCTTGGGCAAATATGCATACTTTTATGACCTTCATAAACCATACCCTTATCCCAAATTTGTTTGAAAATCCACCAAATCGACTCCATATAAGGCATGTTCAAAGTCGCATAAGAATGTTCAAAATCAACCCAACGACCGATTCTTTTTAAAGTTTCTTCCCACTGCTTTGTATAACGAAAAACGCTTGCTCGACAATCATCATTAAACTTCTCAACGCCATACTGCTCAATTTGTTTACGTCCTGAAATCTTCAACTCTTTTTCAATTTCATATTCAACAGGAAGGCCGTGGCAATCCCAACCATTAGTTCGCGGGATATAATAACCCTTCATGGCAAAATATCTGACAACCGCATCTTTCAAAACATTCGCCAAAATATGACCATAATGAGGCAAGCCGTTCGCAAACGGAGGACCATCAAAAAATACAAATTTCTTCTCCCCTTCTCTTTGTTTCACTGATTTCTCAAAAATCCTACTATCATCCCAAAATTTAAGCACTTCGTGCTCCATTTCCGGAAAATTTTTCTTCTGGTTTACAGGATTAAACATATTCGAAAATATTATTAAAACTAAAATTAAATTACCCGTACAAAATACAAGAAAACGAGCTTTAAATCAAATATTTTTAAGCTTTTCCAATATATTTTTCCGGCGTAAGCTCCATTAATCTTTTTTTATCCTCTTTTAGCAAATCCAAAGAAGCCACGAATTTTTTATAACCTTCTGCGTTGATCTTCTGTCCACGAGTAAATTCTTTTAATTTCTCATATGCGCCTTTAACTTTGTTTTTTCGAAGAACTGTTTGAACAGCTTCTGCCAAAACTTCCCAATTATTATCTAAATCTTGTTGAACAACTTTTTTATTCAACTCTACCCTTTCCAGTGCGGTTAAAGTACTTTTATAAGCCAAAATCGTTAATGCAAAAGTATAGCCTAAATTACGCAAAACGGTTGAATCAGTTAGATCCCTTTGCATCCTCGAAATTGGAAGCTTTTCAGAAAAATGACCAAACAAAGCATTCGCAACTCCAAGATTTCCTTCGCTATTTTCAAAATAAATTGGATTCACCTTATGTGGCATTGCACTCGAACCAACCTCGCCTTTTACAACCTTTTGCGCAAAATAATTCATACTTATATACATCCACATATCACGGTCGAAATCGATCAAAATTGTATTAACGCGCCTAACGGCATCGCAAATTTCCGCAATAAAATCATGCGGCTCAATCTGAGTCGTATAAGGATTTGGAACCAAGCCCAAGCTCTTCACAAATTTTTCAGATTTCTTAACCCAATCAATATTCGGATAAGCAATCGTATGAGCGTTAAAATTACCGGTCGCGCCATTCATCTTCCCAAGGACTTCTTGATTGCGAAGCAAACGGTTTTGCCTTTCCAAACGAGCAACAACGTTCATAAATTCTTTACCAACCGTTGTCGGACTTGCAGGTTGACCGTGCGTATGCGAAAGCATCGCAAATCCAGTATATTTTTTAGCCATATTTTTCAAAACCGCAATCAATTCATCCAAAACCGGATAAAATTCGGAGTCGCCAAATTCTTTTAAAGATAGGGCATAGCTCAAATTATTGATATCCTCGGAAGTGCATCCAAAATGCA
>JBAYGM010000071.1:0-6124 GCA_041666705.1 Candidatus Altimarinota bacterium
CCGGTCCAGTCTGCCAACTGGTATAACCAAATTGTTCCCATTCAAACGGCTTCCAATTAAAAACATTTTGATAAAAAGCTTTTGCTCGCTCCTTATCGTCCCATGGAAATTCAAAATGCGTAACTTTGCTCATAATATTATTGTTATATTTGGCTGGGGTGCAGGGATTCGAACCCCGGGTGACTGGTTCAGAGCCAGTTGCCTTACCACTTGGCGACACCCCAACGGTGACAAGCTTACAATCTACGACAACATTTATTAACGTACATTACATTGGATTGTACACAAGTGGCAACGTAGCGAAGCGCAGTTACCACTTGGCGACACCCCAACGATGACAAAATCAAACCCAATAACGCCCCAAATTCTACCACATTGAGGCAAATTCACAAAAAAATCAATTAAACGTCAGAAGTTTCATCATAATAAAAATCAAGAACATCACCGCCGGAAGATAAACCCAGCTCAAAAATTTCATCACAAACCCCTTTCACAGCCGCATGAAATTCATGATAACACTCCCATATTTTAAAATACGGGTGTTCTCCTAAAACACCAACTCGATCACCATAAAAAGCGCACAAAATATCATCAAAACGTATTCCGTTAACGATGGCGTCCACACACACAACACTGCGCTTGACAACTTTACCGCTAGCAACAGAAACAAGATTATTTGGAAATCGCACACACAACCTGCGCCACTCCGCACTACTCGGTTTTACAACATCAGTTATTCCAACGTGCTCAATAAAACACTTTTCCATTTTTATAAAATAAAATAAGGGCTCATTATAACAAATCACAGCGTTAATGCAATCACTGCTCGAATCTAACTCAAAATTATCTTTTCAACCTCATCTGTAATCTCTTTGATTTTGCCCTGCGGACTCTTCACTTTGAAATCGCACAAAACAGACTCGTTCATTTCATTTGTAGCGCTTTGCATTCTTCTGGCAAGTTCTTCATCCGACATTGGTCCGCGGTGCAAAATTCGCGCCTTTAATTCATCCAAGCTTGAAATTAAAAATATGGAAAGAAGTTGTTCTTTTGAAAATATATTTTTTATAGATTTGAATCCTTGAATATCAACTTCACGAACAACCATTTTCCCACTTTCAAGAGCCTCTAAAATAGGTTTTTTTAAAGTGCCGTAATAGCTTTGCTTATGCACTTCCGCCCATTCCAAAAATTCACCGTTTTCTATGTTTTTTTTGAATTCTTCTTCGGAAATATAATTATAAGTCGTGCCCGGAATTTCGTTCGCGCGCGGAGCGCGCGTTGTGCAAGAAACAGGATAAACAAACTCGGGATGGCGCTTTTTAAGCTCCTCAATTACAGTCCCCTTACCTGATCCGGACGGTCCGACAATTAAAACTAATTTACTCATGCGCACATTATAACATGCTTTTATTTTGGAGTGATTTGGTGTGAATTGGTGTGAATTGGTGTAACTTGGAGTAACTTTTACCTTTTGACTTTTCAGCTAATCTCTGCTATAATTATAGGATTTGTTCATTCAAATCTCTAAATTGTTACTTTGGCATCCCAACAATGCCACCTGTGAACTACCCTCATTGTTCACAACAAAAAACAAAAACACAAAAGGAAGACATTCCTCAAAAACAAAAACAAAAAATAAAGTAACAATAAAGAAGATAAATAAGTTGGAATTTATCAAAAAAGCCACTCAAACAAATACTTCTGAGTGGCTTTTATCTTTCCCGCGCAAAGAAAAAATATCTCAAAAAATAAATCTTAATTTTGATAACAACTTTTTGAGCCGACTCAAAAAAATATTACGCAAATTTTACTTTATTGCATTACATAGAATTCCGTCCCGGGACAAGTTCAAAATCTAAAATGGCAAGTCCTCAATATTGATTTCTTCTCCGGCCGGCACAGCATCAACCGCCATTTCATCCGCGCCTGCACCCTCGCCAGAGCCTTCAGCCTTCTTTGCAACAGCTTTATGAGGCCTTTCCGCATAACTGCCCGCATTCGCGCCCATGCCAGCACCCGCACCCATTTCGCCCGATTCACTCCCCTTTTTATCCAACATAATCATATTATCCGCAATAATTTCAGTCCTATATCTTTTTACGCCATCTTGGCCTTCCCATTCTCGAGTCTGAAGCCTTCCTTCAATAAAAACTTTGCTTCCTTTTTTCAAATAAGTTGAGCAAATTTCAGCCAGTTTTCTCCAGGCCACGATATTATGAAATTCGACTTTTGACTGACGATTTCCCTGAGCATCATTCCATGTAAAATTTGTTGCAATTCCAAAGCTAGCAACCATACTTCCGCCCGGAATTTCACGCATTTCAGGATCACGCGTCACGTTTCCAATCAATTGAACTCTGTTTAAAGACATCGCCATATAAATTTTTGTTAAATTTTTGATGAAAAATCGTTGACACTATAATACGCAAAAATCGACCGCACAATAAAAACCGCTTGTCGGATAAAGATTAATATTGAATCATAAAATTTCGAGTCACGTCAGGAATCACAACTTTGCCTTTATATCGCACTCGCACGTGTTTTTCCCCTACGCTCCCGCGCAACTCATAATCCGTAATTTCATTTATATCAACCGCACAAACTCCGAGATTGATATCCGGAATAAACTCAATTCCGCCTCGCATTGCGTCCATTTGCACATATCTTCCAATGCTATAGCCAAAAAACATGAATATAGCTATACTTAGAACACAAATCACAGCCAAAGTAACAAAATTAGATGGTTTCATTAGATCAAAATTTATACATTTTTTCGCTCGGCAGGGTCCCGGAATTGTCATTCATGGAGCTAAAGGGCTTAATGAGCGAAGGCGACCAAATGATCGGATACGAAGACGGTTTTTACGCCTTATCGCTCTCAAAACCGCTCTCAAATCCTCAAGGAATTTTGAATATTCTTGGCGGAACAATCAAAATTTCAAAAGTTTTAAACGAACTCCGGTTCCCTGTAAACACCCTGACCGAAACGGCTTGCGCAGTGATTACTCACCGCATTTTAGAAAAGTTTGCTTCTTCATCTTCAAAGATAGTTTATGGAATAAGTGTCCACAATTTACATGCTAAAAGTGAAAATATTCTAAAGAATTCATTAAAAAATATTAAAAAATTTCTGACAGAAAATGGCCGCTCTTCAAGGTTTGTTAATAAAGATTTTCAGAACGTTCATAATGTGATTGTTGTGCAAGAAAAGATGATAGATAAGGGCTTGGAAGCCTCTATTATAAAAATCGGAGAAAAAATTTATATAACGGAAACGATTGCGATTCAAGATTTTGAATCATACGAACATCGCGATTTCAATCGACCTGCAAGAAACATGGATTCCGGCATGCTTCCGCCAAAAACCGCGCAAATCATGATAAATCTTTCCGGCATAAATAAATTTGATTCCGAGCTCCAAAATAAAAGCCCTGTAATTTATGACCCATTCTGCGGAAACGGCACAATCTTATGCGAAGCACTTTTGATGGGCGCTGAAGTTGTTGGCTCAGATAAGGCCGAAAAAGCAATCAAAGATACTCAAATAAATATAAATTGGCTCTCCAAAGAATATGAATTACAAGAACCAAAATCATACATTTTCGCAAAAGATATAAACGATTTAAAAGCCTCCGATTTACCGGACAAAATTGACGCAATTATTGGAGAATCTTATCTTGGACCACGTCTCCTCAGAAAACCAACGCTCGAAGAAATCGCAGCAATAAGCGCAGAACTCGAAATTTTATACATCGCAACTCTCAAAAAACTCAGCAAATTAAAAATAAAATGCCCAATAATCCTCGCACTCGCCGCCTTCCGCGATAAATTTAGTTATCGCTACATAGAAAGCATTCCGGAAAAAGCGCTCGAATTCGGCTTCACCGTCGCTCCCCTTTCTCCAAAAAAGAGGTCTTCTTTGATTTATGATCGCCCGGATCAGTTCGTCGCACGTGAGATTTTCTGCTTCCAACTAAAATAATATTGTAAAAAATTCAAGCATAGGTATAATTCTCCTGTTCTTTAAAACTCCCGAGTAGCTCAGTGGTAGAGCAACCGGCTGTGAAATAATCGCAGCTTCCTAAAGAAATTTAGGATGAAAAACGAGGTTAATTGCGGGAAGCCTAAAGTAAAACCAAGGTAATCCGCAGCCAAGCCGTGAACTTTAAAATTCACGGAAGGTTCAGAGACTATCCGAAAGGAGTAGGCCGCTAAATTTTAACGGTCGAAACGCCTCGCATCCGAAAGGATGATGATATAGTCCATCCTTCAAGGAAACTTGGAGATAAATGTAACCGGTGGGTCGTCAGTTCGAACCTGACCTCGGGAGCCAATTAATAAAAAGCCAAACCAAAATAACTCGTGGTCTCTGCGGGTTTTTTTAAGCTAAAGTCAAAGGAATTACCATGATAAACCTCCTGAGTTTTAAGTCCCCGTTTTTCAGCAAAAAGCAAAATGGTGGCAAGGCTAATGGGAGAATCCACATAATCATTATTCAAATGAGCAATCGACTGGGTATCACGCTCCATTATCCACTGCCTTGTTTGTAAATCGTTTTTACTGGCCGTATCTTTGTCCAAATAATGAGAAAAATCCGTAGAAGCAATTACAAGTGAATTATCCGGCAAATTCTTATCCAACCATGTCGCCAATTTTTCCGCATCTTGAATATTTGCATAAGAATTTATAATCACCGGCATGATTTTAGCCTCCGGGAAAAAATATTTTACAAACGGAACAATAGCGCCAATAGAATGCTCATGAATAAAAGCGTAATAATTGGATTGTTCTCTTAAATCAGACAAAAAGCTATTAACCAGTTGATTATCGGTCGATACCCCGCCGGCTGGCGTCTGCCACTCAGCCAAAGTCGTTGCTAAGATTTCCTGACCAACGTTTTCATGGTTTGGCCCAATAATTATAACCGTATCAATCTTTCGTCCGCTCGCTCGTTTCATTAAACCGGCGATATATTCTGAAACCAACAAGTGATGCGGCACAACAATCGCTTGAATATTTTTTTCAGATTTTATATCTTTAGATTTTTCTACCGCACTAAAAAAATTACTCTTCTCATAAAACATGGGCTGTAATTCTATTTTTGGCAAAATTGAGACAAAAGACAAATCTTGTTCTTTTTTTAACAATGACTGAGCAGATAAGTAAATGACGGCAGCGATGATCAGAATGACAACCGCCGTCATGGCAATTACTTTTACTTTCATTTAGCTATGTTTATTGTCTTAGGATCAGAGTAGTTGACTACTTCAGGGAAAATATAAGACTGAATCAAAGCCGGCTCAGCCAAATATTCACCGACAGTCTTTACTTGAGCAAAATAACGCAACTCGCTGCTGCAATACGTCCAATTGCGGTAAACCATAAACTTTACTTCTTGCCCACTAATTTGATATGGATGAACGTAACATTTGCCCTTAAGAGCATTATTGCTCATTCTACTGCCTGATTTAACCATAGGTATCAACCCGCTTGGTAAAATGTCAGTCACTTGAAATTCATTTACTTGTGGATCAAGAGGCTTAGCGTTAAATTTGGTTTTTAATACGACTTCAACCACGTCACCTTCTTTAAAGTTCGTAGTCTCTTTGCCGTTCACCAAATATTGTCTTTCAATGCCGACTGTTCCATCACGCTTTATATTCATTTCAGACACAGACTTTAAAGAAACGACCGATAAACCCACATTGCCTTTGATTGAATTAAACTTAAGTTGGTCAACTTGATTTGGATAAATTTGGAAAGAATGAATTGATCCACCGGTAATTTTAACCTGCTCCTTATTGCCAAATAAAGTATAAGCTACTTCGGCTGGACTTGGCTTTAACTGTGGCAATACCTGACGAATATAACCAATTTTTTCTAAATCAAACAAAGTTTCACTATTTTTATTATCGCCCCAAAGCACCTGGCCATTTTCTAAATAATTCCATAAACCGGTGTGTTCAGGCATGTTAAGACCGGCAGCCAATACAGCCGATAAAGCAGTAGCTTTAAAGACTTCATCCGGCTTATTACTTACCTTCAAAATGATGAAATCTTCTTTGTTTTCACCGTACTGACCAAGAATTTCAATAAAAATTTGTCGGGATTTTTCTTTATC